>NZ_JBHUSC010000029.1:0-86591 GCF_042673805.1 Streptomyces sp. NPDC057010
GCCTCGCTGCGCTCGGCGGGGCCCCGCTTCGCGGGGCAAGGCCGGCCTTCGGCGGGGGGCCCCGCGCTTCGCTTGGGCCTAGGGGAGCTCCCTCGCTGTGCTCGGGGGGCCCGCTTCGCGGGCCAGGGTCGCCCTTCGGGCGAAACCCCCCGCTTCGCTTGGGGGTTAGCGGAACCGCCTCGCTGCGCTCGGCGGGGCCCCGCTTCGCGGACCAAGGCTGGCCTTCGGCCGGGGCCCGCGCTTCGCTTGGGCCCAGGGAATCCCCTCTCTGTACTCGCGGGAGGCCCGCTCCGCGGACCAGAATCGCCCTTCGGGCGAAACCCCGCGCTTCACTTGGGGCGTGTCCGCTCGCGGACCAGAGCCAGCCTTCGGCCAGGGCCTCGCGCTTCGCTTAGGCCTGGGGAAGGACAGGAGTCCGCTTCGCAGACCAGGGCCAGCCTCCAGTCGGGTGCCTTCGCCACTCTTCGGACTAAGACGACTGCCTCGTTCCGTCTGTCACGGGACCACTCCCCGGAACTTGAGAAGGACCTCTAGTTCTGGGGTCAGTACAGAGCTGGCTTCCCCTGGTCAGTACCTGTGCTTTTGCTTCGTACAGGAGAGGTGCACCAGGGAGCTCCTGCTGACTGTTTGGCAGAGCCTCCGCTTTTTTCGGAAGTGGATTCTGGTTCTGCTTGGAGAGAGGTTCTTTTGGGGCTTTCTGTTGAGGTGACAACGAGGGTTTGTCAGGGACAGGGCAAAAGCAAGTGATGGGGGTGGGGTTTCGGGGTTGGGTCAGGAGGGGCCTTCGTTTGGGGCCTGGGGTGGCCTGGTCGTGGGGTGTTAACGGCGTTAATGATCGGATGGGTGGGTGATTCAAACTGGGTTGTGGATAGAGATGGGAAATCAGTCAGATTCCGTGGGGTTGGCGACTTGGTGTTGGGGGTGTGGTGGAGAGGCTCTTGGGGGTGTTGGGGGGTCAGGTTGGCGGGGATTGGCGCGCGTTGAAGACGGGCTTTCGTGCGCGCAGCGCGGCAGGGGACGTCCTATAGAAGGTACGGAGATGCGTTGTAGCAGGTCAGGCGGGGTGCGGGGGGAAAGTTATGTCCCCTCAGGAGGGACATAACTCGGGGGATGTGTCGCTGCTAGGGGGACAGAGCGCTTGCAAAATGTCAGTGGTACTGACGGTATTTGGGCTAAAACGTCGGGTGGGCTGACGTTTTAGGGGGGATGTGTCGGCGAACTGCGGGAGGGGGGAGCGGGGTTGGGTGAGGGGGTGGCGGGAAGGCGGTGGGAGGGGGGTGGCCGAGATGTGTCCCTCCTGGGGGGACACAAGACACGCCGAACGTCAACGAGCGTGACACTTGTGTCACCCTTGTTGACATACTCTCCCTGCAGATCAACGAAGTGGAGAGCAGCCTCGTGTCATCAGAGCCACAACGGCGTCGGCGGAGTCCGGCGGGTGCGCCGCGTCCTGATCTCCCCGTTGATGATGCGATCTCGGCGTGGAGTCAGCCGCTGGCTCCGGTCAAGGACCTGGACAGCCTGGCGAGGCGGTACCCGAGCCGGAAGCTGACGCTGGACGGCGAGCGGAAGCCGCTGGAGTTCTACGGGACGCAGAATCAGCCGAATGCGTTCTCGATGGACAGCCTGGAGTTCTTCCTGGTTATCGCCCAGTACTTCAGGGAAGCCTTGCCGTTGAGGCTGATCCTGCTGCTCATCGCGTGTCAGCGAGCGGGGGGGCGGATTCCTCTTACCCAGGAGGAGATGGCTACCATCCTGGACGTCAGTCGGACAAAGACGTCGGAGGCGCTGCACACCGTCATGTCTCATGGGATCGTCTTCAAGGTGCGGCGGGGCGTGTACCAGTTCAACCCGCCCTACAGTTACCGGGTGGCCGAGTTCATCCCTGGTACGGAGATGACGGGTGAGTTCGTGAAGGTGGAGCAGCACAGCACCATCTCGCAGATTCGCAGCGACACGAGCCTGCCGGACCTGGTGCGCTTCCCGTCGCTGGACCACATGCGCCAGGCCATCGAGGAACTGCGGGCCGAACGGGCCAAAGAGCGCGCTGCGCGTCGGCTGAGCCGCGCGAAGCGCACGGAAGAAGGGACAGCTCAGTGAGCACCTTGCGATTCGCTGCGGTCAACGCCGACGGGCTTCTCTCCGACCTCGACCTTCCGCCCGCGGCCTACCGTGTGCTGCTGAAGCTGCGTTCGCTGAGCGAGCCGGGTGGGCGGATCCTCATCGACCAGGCCACCGTCGGCGGGCTGCTGGAGCTCAGCCGGCCGAGTGTCAATGCCGCGCTGCGCAGCTTGGAGCTCGCCAAGCTGGTGCGAAAGGTGCGGAACGGGGTGTACCAGATCAACCCCATGCTGGCCGGGTACAACTCGTTCGAGGACGCTGTCGCCGCCGTGAACGACATGGCGGCCGATGAGCGGCTCGACGCGCGGGGCTATGTCGCCAGCTACCACCAGGCGGTGGCGGCGTATCAGGACCAGCTGGCCGAGCAGCGGAAGAAGCGGGCTGCGCAGGCTGCGGCGAAGAAGGCGGCCGAGTCGAAGCGGCGGAGGACGTTGCACGCCGTGGGATGAGTTTTGTTTGGTTCCGCCCTCGGTTGAGTGGTTCGTCGGCCCGTTGGTTCGGGTCGGCTGGGTGGGGTTGTGAGGGGGGAATGAGGGTCCCGGGGTATCCCGGGACCCTTTTGGGTTTTCAGGGGCTGTGGGGGGCCTTTGAGGGCCTTGTGGGGCCGCTGTTGGTGTTGCTTCGGGGTTAGAAGGCGAAGTCGACGTAGTCGATGTCCGTGAACTCGACCAGGAGGCTCGCGGCGCGGGCGCCGTTGTCCTTGAAGTAGATCTCCTGGAGGGCTTCGGCGGCGATCTGCTGGAGCTGGGGCTCGGCGGCGCCGGCTTCCTGGGCGGCGAAGAGGCGGGCCGCGTACTCCGGGGGGAGGTGCTGCGTGATGCGGCGCATGCGGCCGTCGTCGGTGGTGCCGGGGGCCGCGGTGAAGCCGAAGCGGGCGCGGGTCTCGATGACCAGGCCGGTCGTCTTGGCGGCCTTGGCGCGGGCGCGCTTGCGGACCAGGGGCTGCCAGCGGCGGCGTACCTCCGTTTCGAGGCGGGCGGCCAGCTGGGGCTTGGGTTGCTTGATCTGGTTTTTGACGTAGCGCTCGACGGTGCGTTGGGAGATGCCGAGGGTGGTGGCCACTGCCTTGGTCGACTTGAGCTGCTTCAGCAGGAAGCGCATCTGGGCACCCGCCGACTTGGGGATGGGGCGCGTGAAATGCAGTTCGTCGGCCCGGGTCAGGCTGTCGGAGATGTCGGACATTTTCTCTTACTCTCCGTCTGCCGCTGCGTCGTGGCCCTTGATGTGGCGGGCGGGGTTGAGGCCCTCGTCGAGCATCTGGACGGCCCAGAGGAGGGGTTGGGTGCCCTCGTGCTTGACCATGCCGGGGCTGACGCCCAGGCGGAAGCCGCCGGGGACGGGCTTTCCCTCGGGGGTGTGCGGGAGGAAGTCCAGGGGGCTGGGGCCGTCGGACAGGTAGACCGCGCAGTCGGAGAGGACTGCGATGGGATGGATGTCGGCTGCCTTGGCGAGTTTGAGCATCTTGCGGTGCATGTTGACGCGGGCCGTGGAGATGACGGCCGCGCGGATGTCGGGACGCCAGGTGGGGCGTTCGAGGGCGGGCCAGGGTTCGCCCGGGCGGTAGGCGGCGCCCTGGGGGCGTTCACGGAGCTTGCCGATGCCGCCCTTGACGGTGGACTTGATCGCCGAGAGGACGGATTTGGAGATTTGGGCTTCCGTGGGCGGGTTCGTGGTCGGGTACGTGTTGTGGGACATGGCCTCCAGGAACTCGGGTTCCGTGAGGGACGGGGTGACGCCCAGGTCGGCCATCGTGGCCATGTAGGCGTCGCGGAGGCGGGTGTACCAGGCGTCGAGGTACGGGCCGTTGTCACGGCGGAGCCAGGCCTCGGTGGGGCGCACGTCGTGGCCGAGTTCCTGGGCGTAGGCGAGGGTCGGGGTCGCGTACCAGGCGGGGCCGGTGGGGGGCTTGCCGTGGGGGGTGAAGGGGCTGGGGAGGCGGGGGTCGAGCTCGACGTCGAGGGAGGAGAGGTCCGCCAGCCAGCAGCCGGGGAGCTTGGGGTCGAAGCGGGGGGTGGTCGTGTGCGTTGCCGGGCCCAGGCCGACGACCAGGCGGTTCGCGGCGGCGGCGAAGGCCATGTTCACGTCGATGCCGACGGCGTGGGTGCGGGCGCACTCGGCGTCCGTGAGGAGCTGGGGGTCGCGGATCCAGTCGTAGGCCTCTTCGTCGAGGACCTGGTCCGGGGTGCGCTGGTGGGAGCGGGGGTAGAGGGCGGCGACGACGGGGTGTTCGTCGGGGGCCTCCGGGGGCGCCGGGTCGACGGGGCGGGTCAGGGAGCCGGGGAGGGGGGCCGAAACCCAGGTGTTGGTCGCCTCGTCGCGCACGGCGCGGGTGGGCGGGCGCAGGGCCGTCATGAGTTCGAGGCCCGTGACTGCGGTGGACCCGCGGGGGGTCAGGACGCGGGCGGCGTAGGTGGTGAGCAGTTCGGCGAGTGCGGGGGCCGGGAGGTCGGCGGTGTGCTCGCCCCATGCGCGGGGGTCCAGGGCGCCCCAGGGGAGGATCGCGAGCTGGACGCACTGGCGGCCGGTGGTGGGGGTGGCGGGGCGGTAGATGCGGGGCCAGGGGCCGAAGCCGCGGCGGGTGAGCTGCCATTTGCTCTTGGCGAGCTGCTTGAGGACGGGGTGGTTGTCGGGGAGGCGGAGGGCGCGGCGGTCGTCGAGGGTGAGGGGCAGGCCGAGGCTTTCCACGGCGGGGGCGGTGAGGACGAGGAGGGGGTCGCCGTCCTTGCCGTTGCGGTGGAGGCGGGGGGAGCGGAGGTTCGCCTCGGTGAGGGCCCAGGTGAGGAGGGCCGGGAGGCCGCCGGTGGTGGGGTGGTCGAGGATGAGGCCGGCGGTGGTGTGGGCTTGGCCGGTGCCGGTGAGGACGGCTAGGGGGCCGGTTCCTTCCAGGTGGGTGCGGGGGGTTGCCTTTGGCGGTGCCGCCGTTGTCGTTGTCGTTGCTGCCGCGGTGGTGGGCGTGGCCCGGTGGGGGCGGGGGGTTGGGTGGGGTGCCGGGGTGGGGGCCTGCGGCGCTGTTCCCCTACCCGCCCCTTCCCGAAACTGGGGCTCCGCCCCAGACCCCGGGGTGGGGTGGGGTGCCGGATCGGTGTGGGTGGGGGTCTGGGGCTCCGCACCGGACGCCGGGGTGGGGTGGGGTGCCGGTTCCGTGTGGGTGGGGGTCTGGCGCTCCGCACCGGACGCCGGGGTGGGGTGGGGTGCTGGTTCCGTGTGGGTGGGGGTCTGGGGCTCCGCACCGGACGCCGGGGTGGGGTGGGGTGCTGGCTCCGTGGCGGTGGGTGCCGGGGGCTCTGTCTCCGGGGGTTGGGTGGGTCGTTCGCGGGCCGGCCCGGGGGGCGGGGTGTTAACGGCGTTAACGGGTGCTGATTCCGTAGCCGTGCCTTCGTGAAGCTGAGCGTTAACGGCGTTAATGGCTGCGTTGAGGGGGTGGAGGGCTGAGAGGCCTTCCAGGAGGCGGGCGTAGGCGGCGCGTTTGGGGGGGCGGGGGGAGGTGCGGCCGGTTTCCCAGGAGGTGACCGTTTCGCGGCGGACGGCGAGTGCCTTGGCGATCTGGTCCTGGCTCAGGCCGGCGGCCTCGCGGAGGCGCTTGCGCTCGTCCGGGTGCGGGAGCGGGTCCTGGGCGACTTCTTCGAGCAGGGCGTCCACCGCTGCGAAGAGGGTCTCCTGCTCGTGGGCGTGGGCGTGGGCGTGGGCGGGGGCGTTGGTTGTTGGCTGGGTGTTGCGGGTGTTCGGCATCGGGACCTCCGTAGGGAGCTTATGTGAAACGCACCCTGGAACGCACATGAAACACACGTGGGGGCGTTAACGGCGTTAACGCCGTTAACGGCGCCAGTGCCATCAGCGCCCCCGGCGTGGGTGCCTCAGATGCGCAGCATGAGGAGTTCCGTGACGGCCTTGAGGTCGTCCGGGGTGAGGTGGGCCGTAAGGGCGTCCGCGATCGTTTCCGGGGAGAGCGTGGAGATGGTGATGCGGGGGGTGGGGGACGGGGGCGGAGGGGCGGGTGTGGTGGGTGGGGTTGGGGTGGGGGGCTTTGGGGTGGGGGGGTGGGTGCGTTGGCGGGGGGGATTGATGGATTCCTCTGCGGCGGCCTGCTGGGCCTCCTGGGGGAGGCGGCCGATGCGGCGGGCCGGTTCCACCTTGAGTTCGCCCGATTCGACCTTGTCCTGGAGGGTGGGGGTCAGGTTGAGGAGGGTCAGGCGCTGGGAGACCCAGGCCGGTGTCTTGCCGAGGCGCTTGGCGACCTGGGCCTGGGAGCCGTGGACGTCGACGAGTTCCTGGAGGGCGCGGGCCTGGTCCATGGGAGCCACGTCGACCCGGTGGATGTTGGCGATCAGGGCCGATTCGAGGATGTCGGAGGAGGAGGCTGCCAGGGCGTCGTTGACATGGATCTGGATGGTTTTCAGGCCCGCCAGGTGGGCTGCTGCCAGGCGGCGGTTGCCGTCGATGACGACGTACGGGGCGCGGCCCAGGCCGTCGGTCGCGCCCGGGTGGGCCTCCATGAAGGCCATGCGGGTGGCGACCGCGAGGGGCTGGAGCTGACCCCGGGCGGTGAGGGACGCCGCCAGTTCGTCGAGTTCCGTGAGGTCTTCGCGGAGGTTGAAGGGGTTGTGGGCGAGGGCCTCGATGGGGACCTCGGAAGGGGGAATCACCCCGGAGGTCGGAGCGCCCGTGGCCTCGGCGATGGCCGCGCGGCGGGAGCTGACGCCGACGGGCTGGGCGCGGGCGAAGGATGCCGAGACGCCGAGCTTGTCGGCCTTGCTGCTCATGAGATCTCCCGGGCGAGGGCGCGCAGGGCGACCGCTTGGTCGCCCTTGGGGGCGTAGACGAAGAGGGGCTGCTTCACGCGGACCGCTTCGCGCTGTTCCTTCAGGTCGGGTACGACGGCGACGACGCGCGGATCCTTTATGTCCATCCAGGCCTGGAGGGAGGAGGTCGCGATGTAGCCGCGCCGGCCGTCGTAGAGGTTGACCACGAGGCCGAGGTAGTCGATGTCCAGGCTGAGGTCGTCGCGGAGGTCGTTGATCTGGGAGGTGAGGAGGTCGTAGGCGTCCGCCGAGGAGTCCTCCGCCTGTACGACGATCAGCGCGCCGGAGGCGCCGGGCTGCTCGGTGTCGCGGCGGCGGCCGTAGTAGATGGCCGCGTCCATGCTCAGGCCGAGGCTCGGGGGGCAGTCGACGAGGATGACGTCGTAGTCGGACTCGACGGGGGCCAGGGCGCGTTCGAGGGCGGCCTCGCGGGCGCGGACGGTCGAGAGGCGGACGTCGAGGAGGAAGGCGTCCGTGCAGGCGGGGAGGAGGTGGAGGCGGTCTCCGAACCGCTCGTGCTCGATGGGCGCGATGAGGTCCTTGAGGGGGCCCTTGGCCTCGCCGGCCATGTGGCAGGTGAGGCTGTCGCCGCCGATGGGGAGGGGCTGCTGGCCCAGCTGCTTGGTGAGGTGGCCCTGGGGGTCGAAGTCGATGAGCAGCACGCGCATGCCCAGGCCCGGGAGGTCCTCCAGGTCCAGGGGAGTGGTGACCGCCGGGTCCGGCTGGCCGTCCTCGGTGGCGAGGCGGGCCAGTTGGCGGGCGATGCGGACCGGGTGGAGGGTCGCGGGGTCCTCGGCGAGGGCCTCGGCGGTGCCGGCGGTGACGGCGGTCTTGCCGACGCCGCCCTTCTGGTTGCAGACGATGATGCGGCGGACCACGGAGGGGCGTACGACGGAGGGGGCCGGGTTGAGCTCCAGCCAGAGCACCACGGACTGGGCGAGACCCTGGATGAGGGAGACGCCACGGTGCTTGGAGTCGGTGCGGAAGGACTCCCACTGGCCCGCCGGGAGCCAGGTGGAGAACGATTCGGCGCCGGAGGTGTCGACGGGGGAGGGGGCCGAGGCGAGGGCGCTCCACTGCGCGATGCCCTGGTGGACGGCGTCCTGGATGTCCACCCGCAGTTGGGCGGTGCGGATTTTCAACTCCTGGCGCAGCCACGGGGGGAGCTTGGAGACGACCTTCTCTCGGTCGCTCTGAGACGAGGGCGAAGTCATGAGAGGGACTTTACTAACGTTCTCGGGTGTTCGTGGGCGGCGCGCTTGAGTTTTGCTAACGAAGTTGTTGGTGAGGCGTGTGCGTGGTGTCGGTGAGTGCGCGACAGGGCGGCCTCGCACCCGCCGTAGCGAGCACCCCCGTGGTTCGCCACGGCGTGTGCGAGGCCGCCCTGTCGTTCGTTCTGGTGCGCTGGATGTGCCGTCAGCTGCCGGTAGTAGCCGCTTGCAGACCGAGTTCCGCCCGGCACTCGGGCGAGCCCGTCGGGTCGAAGTGGGGGATGCGGGGGGCGGGCACGATCCCGGGGAGGAGGAAGTTCCAGAGGTCGGTGATCCGGGTGTGCAGGTCCTCGCGGTTCGTGCGGACGTGCGAGGTGACCTGGATGCCGGTGAACGAGCCGACGAGGAACGTCGAGAGGTCGTGCACGTCGAGGGAGGGGAGTACGTCGCCGCGTTCCTGGGCCGGGGTCAGGCAGTCGCGGGCGGTGTCGATCCAGGTGTTGTACGGGGCCGGGTCCGGGTTGGTGAAGGAGCCGAACTCGATGACCAGGCGGATGCCGGCGCGGACGCGGACGTTGGTGCGCAGGCCGTACGCCATCTGGTGGGTGAGGTCGATGACCGTCTGGAGGCCCGGGTTCTCGATGGCGGGGACGCCCGCGGAGACCTGGAACTGCTCGTCCATCAGGGTGCGGGCGAGGGCTTCCTTGGAGGGGAAGTGGAAGTACAGGGCGCCCTTAGTGACTCCGGCGTGGCGGACCACGTCGCTGAGGCTGGTGCCCTCGAAGCCGGCGTGGTCGAAGGCGGTGGCCGCGCCGTCCAGGATGGCCTGGCGGGTGATCTCCGCGCGTTCCTGCCTGACCCTCGCCACGTGCGTTTCTCCTGGTGTGTTGGCTTGCCGTTGGCTTTGTGGTTGCGGCTGCCAGCCCTTGGGGCTTGTGCCGGGGTCAATCTAGGCAGGTCGGGGGGAAGAAAACCAGTCGCCCAGTACTTTTTGGGGAGGGGGTGGGGGGTGTTTGACGGAGTGTGGGGGATTTTGTGGTCGTGGGTGGGGTGCTGTGTTAACGGCGTTAACGCCGTTAACGGGGTGGCCTTCTTGCGCGTGCTTACGGCGTTGCGGTGTTAACGGCGTTAACGCCGTTAACACCGTTGAGCCTCCTCGTTGGGTCGGGCGTGTAGGCGGGGAGGGGGAGTGTGGTGGCGTTTTCCCCGGCCTTCAGCATCCAGTCGAGGATGCGGCGCCGGCCGAGGAGGCCGTTGCGCAGGCGCAGGCCGAGCTTCGTGCCGGGGGCGAGGAAGGGGCCCGTACGGTCGCCGCCCTTCTGGCAGCCCTGGGCGTAGGGGCGGACGAGGGACTCGTAGCGGGCGAAGGCGGCGCGGTGGTCGTGGGGTGAGCGGGAGAGCTCGCCGGCGAGGACGTACGCGGCGACGATCCCGGTGCCGGTGCCCATGCCGCCGATGGTCGCGCCGCAGGCGGCGTCGCCGACGAGGGCGATCCGGCCGGTGGACCAGGTGGGGACGTCGGCGCGGCTGATGGAGTCGAAGTAGAGGTCGTCGGCGTCGGCCAGGGAGTCGAGGAGGTGGCCGACCTTCCAGGGGAGGCCCGCGAAGGCCTGCTTGAGGATCGTCTTTTGGGCCTCGGGGTCGTGGCGGTCGTACGTGAGCTCGTGGGAGGCGAAGACGAGGAAGGCGGCGGCGCGGGTGGGGTCGGTGCGGGAGGCACTGATGCTGACCAGGCGGCCGGGGGTGTTGTAGCCGGTGGACCCGGTGGTGGGGGTGGAGGGGTGGGGGTTCGGGGTGGGGGCGGGGAGGGTCCAGGTGGCGGCGTAGTGGCCGAGGTGGGTGACGTGGTCGGACTCCGGGCCGAAGGCCAGGCGGCGGACGTTGGAGTGGAGGCCGTCGGCGCCGATGACGAGGTCGAAGGTGCGGGGTGGGGCGTGGCGGAAGGTGACGTCCACGCCGGTGGCGGTCTCGGTGAGGGAGGTGATCGAGTCCCCGAAGAGGTACTCGGTGGTGGGGAGGGAGGACTCGTAGAGGACGCGGGAGAGGTCGCCGCGCAGGACTTCGATGTCGCCGCCGGCGAACTCGGCGGGGAGGTAGAGCAGGGGGTTGTCGTCGGCGTCGACGAAAGTCATGGGGCTGCCGCCGGTCTGGATGCGGCGGAGCTCGTCGAGGATGCCCATGCGGTCGAGGACGGAGAGGTGGGTCTCACCGCGGAAGTCGACGGCCTGGCCGCCGGGGCGGAGCGTGGGGGCGAGTTCGACGACGGTGGGGCGGAAGCCGTGGCGGCCCAGCCAGTGGGCCAGGGCGGGGCCGGCGATGCTGGCGCCGGAGATGAGGACGGCGGTGGTGTTCTGGGGCATGGGCTGCTTCTCCGTTAACTGTGTCTGGTGGATACTGAATTTATAGTGTGTACGGTAGACGCAGTTTTTGTGCGAGCGCAAGGGGATCGAGCCGATGACGGACGAGCAGCGGGATGCGGGCGTGGGGGCGGCTGCGGTGCGGCTGTTGTGGGGGCCGCCGCCGGCGCCGCCGGCGCGGGGGCCGAAGCGGGGGCTGACGCTGGAGGGGATCGCCCTGGCGGGGGTGGGGATCGCCGACGCGGAGGGGCTGGGCGCGGTGTCGATGCAGCGGGTGGCCGGGGAACTGGCGGTCACGAAGATGGCGCTGTACCGGTACGTGCCGGGGAAGGCGGAGTTGGTGGCGCTGATGGTGGAGGCGGCGATGCCGGTGCCGGAGCCTGCCTTGCCGGTGCCGGAGCCTGCGGTGGTGGGGGCGGAGCCGCGGGGTGGGTGGCGGGAGCGGATCGGGGTGTGGGCGCGGGAGTTGTACGCGGGGTTCCGGCGGCATCCGTGGTTGTTGGAGGCGACGGTCGGGGTGCGGGTGATGGGGCCGCGGGAGCTGGGGTGGATGGAGCGGGCGCTCGCGGCGCTGGACGGGTGCGGGTTGAGCGGGGCGGAGGCGATGGATGTGGTGGTGCTCGTGTCCGGGCACGTACGGGGGATCGCGGAGCAGGAGCGGGCGGCGGGCGGCTTCGGGGGCGGGGCTGCGGAGGCGGGGCCCGATGCGCAGCTTGCGGTGATGTTGGGGGAGGTGATGCGGGTGCACGGGGAGCGGTTCCCGGCGCTCGGGGCGGCGTTGGCCTCGGTGGCCGAGCACGGGGGGCAGGACCAGGCGCTGGAGTTCGGGCTGGAGCGGATCCTGGACGGGGTTGGTCTGCTGGTGTCCCGGCGAGGGGGTGGTGGGTGAGGGGGCTGGCGTTAACGGCGTTAACGGCGTTAAGGCGGAGGGGTCGGGCGGACCGGGTGGTGGGAGGTCGGCCGACCGTTAACGGCGTTAATGGTCGGCGGTCCGGGTGGGAGCCGTTAACGGCGTTAACGCGTGGGCTCGGGGTGGGCATCGCCACGGGGAGCGAGCCTCGGGGCAGTGCGCGGTGCCGATACTGACGGGGCGGCGGGTGGTGTGGCGTTAACGGCGTTAATGGTGGCCGGGCGCGGGCGCGGGCGCGGGCGTTGGTCGTGGGGAGCGTTAACGGCGTTAACGGTTGGCTCGTGGAGCCGTTGGGTGTGGGCTTGTCGGGGCTGAGCGGCTACGGGTGGTTGGCGGCTGGGGCGGGGCGGCGTTAACGGTGGCCGCTGGCGAAGGCGCCTGGCGCTGGGGAGCGCTACCGAGTGCCGGGCCGGAGTCAACGGCAACAAGGGTGGGCTCGGGAGCGGAGAGCGGCCGGATGGCGGGTGCCGGAGCGTTAACGGCGTTAACGGTGACCGTGAGGGGGAGCGCCAGCGGTGGGTGGCGTTAACGGCGTTAACGGTGGCCGGGCGCGGGCGTTGGTTGTGGGGGAGCGTTAACGGCGTTAACGGTGGGCTGGACTGAGGCGAGGGTGTTGGGCTTGCTGCTGTCGGTTCGGTGGGCCGGTCGCGCTGGGCGGTGGGCGAGTTGTGAGGTCGAGGGCAGGCGCGGCGGTGGGTGCCGGAGCGTTAACGGCGTTAACGGTGACCGTGAGGGAGCCCAAGTGGTGGGTGGCGTTAACGGCGTTAATGGTGGGACCGGGGCGGGCCTGTTGTGGGGGAGCGTTAACGGCGTTAACGGTGGCTGGGATGAGGCGTCGGGGTGGGGCTTGGGGTCGGTTGAGGTGTCGCGGCTCGCTGGGGGGTGGGTGCGTTAACGCCGTTAATGGTGGGGTGGAGGGTGTCGGGCACAACCGAGAACGGTTGTGGTCGGCTGACCCGGCTGGGGCGGCAGGTTGGCGACTCGGCCAGCCGTTTGTGGAGGTCGGTCTCCGGGGGGGCCATTGCTTCGGCACGCGTGCCATGTCGGACAGACGGAGTGGAGCGCTCGGATGACGCTCCAGCTCGAACAGCGTGTCATTCGGCTGCCCTCGTACGTGACCGCGCCCGGGTTGCCGTTGAGCCAGGTCGTCCGGAAGGCCTCCCGGTTTCCGAGGTGCGCCGCGCCCAGCAGCTGGACGACGAGAGGGGTCGGTCAGCGGGTTCCGGGTCGTTCGTGCCTTGCAGCCGCCGTAGCCGTCGTCGTGGAACACCTCGCCCATCACTGCGAGGGGCCGGCCGGCGTTAACGGCGTTAACGGGTGGTCCAGCCGCCGTCCACCGAGAGGGTCGTGCCCAGGACGAACGATGCGCGGTCGCTGCAGAGCCAGGCGGCCGACTCGGCGATTTCGGTGGGGTCGGCGATGCGGGGGAGGGGGGCCGACTGGAGGAGCATCTGCTCCACCTCCGGGTTTTCCTTGAGCCAGGCGTCGATCATCTCGCTGCGGGTGGCGCCGGGGGCGATGGCGTTCACGCGGATGCCCTGGGCGGCGTACTCACAGGCGGCGGCCTTGGTGAGGCCCAGGACCGCGTGCTTCGACGCGATGTAGGTCGCCGTCACCGGGGTGGCCACCAGGCCGGCGGTGCTGCTGTTGTTCACGATCGAGCCGCCGCCGGTGGTCAGCATGGCGCGGATCTCGTGGCGCATGCAGTTCCAGACGCCGCGGACGTTCGTGTCCATGACGGTGTCGTACACGTCCTCGTCCAGCAGGTGCATGGGCTTGGGGGTCGCGCCGACGCCCGCGTTGTTGAAGGCCGCGTCGAGGCGGCCGTAGGCGGCGACGGCCGCGTCGACCGCGCGGGCCACGTCCTCGGTGCGGGAGACGTCGGCGACCACGTACTGGGCCTGGTGGCCGGCGGCGCGCAGTTCCTCGGTGAGTTCGGCGAGTTGGGGCTCGCGGCGGGCCACGAGGGTCACCGAGGCGCCCTCGCGGCAGAACACGCGGGCGGCGGCCGCCCCGATGCCGGCGCTCGCGCCCGTTATGAGGGCTGATTTGCCCGCCAGCAGCACAGAATTGTTCGGTCCCAGCGTCACCGCGTGACCGTAACACGGTGGAATGGGGCGTGTGATGAACAGTGATGTGCAAAGTGTGCTGGTGACCGGGGGTGCGGGCTTCGTCGGGGCGCCCGTCGTCGAGCGGCTCGTGGGGGAAGGGGTGCACGTGCGGGCGCTGGTCCATCGGGCCGATGTGCCGCCGGGGGTCGAGGGCGTACGGGGGGACCTGGCGCGGGGCGAGACGTTGCGCGGGCTGTGCGAGGGCGTCGGCACGGTGCTGCATCTGGCCTCGCGGATCGGGGGAACGGCGGAGGAGTGCCGGGCCGTGAACGTCGAGGGGACGCGGGCGCTGCTGGCGGAGGCGGAGCGGGCCGGGGTGCGGCGGATCGTGCAGCTGGGGACCGCGGCCGTGTACCGGGACGGGGCGCACCGGGGTGCGGCGGAGGGGGAACTCGCCGAGGAGCCGGAGTCGGTGACCAGTGTGACCCGGCTCGCCGGGGAGCGGCTGGTGCTGGAGGCCGGGGGGACGGTGCTGCGGCCCCATCTGGTGTACGGGCGGGGCGACCGGTGGGTGGTGCCCTCGCTCGTGCAGTTGCTGGCGAGGCTGCCGCACTGGGTGGACGGCGGGCGGGCCCGGATGTCCATGCTGTCGGTGGACGCGCTGGCGGATGCGCTGGCGGAGCTGGCCGTACGGGGAGACGGCGCGGGCGGTGTGCTGCATGCCGGTCATCCCGAGCCGGTGACCGCGCGGGAGCTGGTGGAGACGGTCGTACGGGAGCTCGGGCTGCCGCTGCCGGAGGGGGAGGTGGACGTGCCCGGGGCGCTGGAGTTGCTGGGGGGCCCGGGGGAGCCGGATCCGGTGTTGCGGCGACGGGTCTCGCTGCTGGCGGTGGACCACTGGTACGACAGCGGGCGGTTGTGGGGGCGACTGGAGGCCACACCCGGGCCCCGGTTCCCGGAGGCGTTCGGTCGGTACGCCGACTGGTATCGGGGAGAGGTCCTGGTGTGAGAACACCGGCGGGCGGCTAGGCGGCGCCGGTCACCGTGGAGTGGAAGACGGTGCGGCCCTCCTGGTGGCCGGTGACCACGACGCGGCCCGGGGAGACGACGGTGGCGTCGATCCAGCAGGGGGCGTCCAGTTCGGCGTAGTGGTGGAACTCGGTGGCGACGCCCGAGGGGGTGAAGGCGCCGGGGAGGTGGAGGGCGCAGGCGGCCTGGCGGGCGGCCTCGACGAGGACCATGCCGGGGTGGTGGTCGTTGGCGTGCTCGAAGAGGATCGGGTGGTCGAGGTCGGGGCTCAGCTGCCAGCGGTCGGGCCGGTCGGTGGGGGCGAGGACCACGTCGAACGGCAGCAGCCGGCCGACGGACGCGGCGGGCATGGGCGTACGGCGGGCCAGCGGACGGGCTAATCCCAGGAGGCCGCGGTCGCCGCGCAGCCGCCGGTAGGTGGCGGGGGCGACGCAGCTGAAGCGGGCCGTGCCCGAGCCGGCGACCTCGCCGTTGCGGCGGATGTCCACCTCCAGGAAGCCGGAGAAACGGTTCCCCTTCCAGCCGAAGCCGGTGCACACGGCGGTCATGTCGAGGTCGCTCGGGCTGCGGCCGATGCGCAGCCGCTCCGGCCGGGACGTGAAGTCGAGGCTCCAGAGCAGGACGTTGTGGCCGAGGGGGACCCCGTAGACGGCGTGACAGAGGTAGAGCCCCACCTGGCGGATGGTCTCGCCGGCCTGTACCGGGTCGTGGCTGGTGCCGTCGGCGCTGGTGAAGAAGGTGTGGGCGCGGGGCCACTGGCCGGCGAGGGAGAAGGCGTCGGCGCCGATGCGGTCGCAGCCGGTCAGGAAGACCTCCGCGAGAGAGCTGCGGTGGACGTACTCCCTGGGCACGGTCGTGGTCAGTCCGCGGGCGTCGTTGCAGCGCATCCATGGTTCCCCGGCCCCCGCTCCCGGCAGAGGGAGGACGGGCGCGTCGGTCTGGATTGTCAGCATGGTCATGGACTTCTCCCGCGGAGCCGTTTGACGGATAGGACGGGGTGGTACGCGACGCAAGATACGTACTCTCCGGTTTTGTTTGCAAGGTGCCACGAGGGAGCGGCTGTTGCCCGTGCACCGGCGTCAACCGGCGGGAAGCGGCTATTGCGGGTGGCCTTCATGACGCCGACCAGCGGATATCCGCGTGGGGGGTGCCGGCCGCGGCGCGGTCGGTCCCGTCCCAAGTGAGAGCCGGTGTTCCGGTCATATGCGCCGGTCCGACAGGGTGTCGGCACCCGCCGTTCAGTCAGGGGAATTCAGGCCAACAGCGGGTGGTTGGCATGGGATCGACCGTGCCCCCCGAACCATTGGCAGGCGGGGCCGGCCGTGCCAGACTCGGGGCCGCCGCCGGTGAGTTAAGAACCGGATGGGCGGTTTTGAAATGCAGGGCGTGGACACTCCGCTGCGCCCTGTCGCCGATACGCAACCGCCCAACCTGGAGAGCTTTGAGATGAACCGTCAGTGCCCGATTGCGATCGACGTCTCCGGTGCGGACGTGCACGCCGAGGCAGCCCTCATCCGTGAACAGGCGCCGGCGACACCGGTACTGCTGCCGGGCGGCGTGACCGCCTGGGCCGTCAACCGGCACGCCGACATACGCAGGCTGCTCGTGGACCCGCGGGTCTCGAAGGACGCGTACCGGCACTGGCCGGCGTGGATCAACGGGGAGGTCGGCGCCGAGTGGCCGCTGGCCATCTGGGTCTCCGTGCAGAACATGATCACCGCCTACGGCGCCGAGCACACGCGGCTGCGCAAGCCGGTCGCCAACGCCTTCACCTCGCGGCGGGTCGCCGTCATGCGGCCGCGGATCGAGGAGGTGGTGGACGGGCTGCTCGACCGGCTGGCCGCGCTGCCGCCCGGCCAGGTGGTGGACCTGCGCACGGAGTTCGCGCACGAGCTGCCGACGCAGATCGTCTTCGAGCTGTTCGGGATCCCGGAGCGCTCGTGGGCACCCCTGCACAAGATCATCAAGGGGTTCTTCGACACGACGATCACGGCCGAGGACGCCCAGCAGAACGCGGTCGACCTGGACGTCACGATGGCCGACCTCGTCGCCTACCGGCGGGCGCACCCCGGCGACGACATGACCAGTGCGCTGATCGCGGCCCGGGACGCGGAGGGGCGGGCGGGCGAGGACGAGGAGCGGGCGCGGCTCGGTGAGAAGGAGCTGGTCGACAACCTGATCCTGCTCTTCACCGCCGGATACGAGACCTCCGTCAACCTCATCTGCACGGCGCTGCACGAACTGCTGCGCAACCCCGACCAGCTGGCCCTCGTACGGGAGGGGCTCGCCTCCTGGGAGGACGTGGTCGACGAGGCGCTGCGGATCGAGTCGCCGGCCTCGTACGGGCTGCTGCGGTTCGCGGTGGAGGACATCGACATGGGCGAGGGCGTGGTGATCCCGCAGGGCGAGCCGATCATCGTGTCCTTCGGTTCGGCCGGGCGGGACCCGGCCGTGCACGGGGCGGACGCGGAGCGGTTCGACGTCACGCGGGAGACGCGCGGGCAGCACCTGTCCTTCGGGTTCGGGACCCACTACTGCCTGGGTGCGAGCCTGGCGCGGCTGGAGTGCGGGATCGCGGTGCGGCGCTACTTCGAGAGGTTCCCCGGGACGGCCGTGGTGACTCCGGAATCGGGGGAGCTGCCGCGGGTGGAGTCGTTCATCTCCAACGGGCTGCGGGAGTTGCCGGTGCTGCTGGGGGCCGCGTCAAAAGAAACCGAGCGACAGTGACTGATTGATCACGGGAGGGTTGCCCCTGGACTGCTTGAAAAAAATCGGACCTTCTGGTTGGTTTTAGTGGGGTGGTGGGATCCTGCATGTGGATCCCACCGGAACGACCCACGGACAACGGAGGCACCCGTGGCACGGCAGGAGCGTGCGGTACGTACGCGTCGCGCGATCTTGGAAGCGGCGGCGGCGGTCTTCGACGAGCGCGGCTACGACGCGGCCACCATCGCGGACATCCTCTCGCGGGCGGGCGTCACCAAGGGCGCCCTCTACTTCCACTTCTCCTCCAAGCAGGAGCTGGCCCAGGGCGTGCTCGACGAGCAGTTCGCCGAGGGCGGGGTGCCGCACCGGGAGAGCAAGCTGCAGGAACTCGTCGACGTCGCCATGGTGCTGGCGTACCGGATGAAGCGTGAGCCCATGCTCAGCGCGGGTGCCCGGCTCTCCCTGGGGCCGGGCATGCGCGAGATCTTCGGCGGGGGCTCGGTGCCGGGCTGGATCGAGTTCACGCGGAACCTGCTGGCGCAGGCGAAGGAGCAGGGCGAACTGCTCCCGCACGTGGATCCCGGCGAGACGGCCTGGATCCTCTCCGCCTGCTGGACGGGCGCGCAGATCTACTCGCAGACGCTGAGCGACCGCGAGGACATCGAGGAGCGGGTGGCCGCCGTCTATCAGCACATCTGCCCGAGCATCGCGACGCCGGCGATGCTCGGCAGGCTGGACATGGCCCCCGACCGGGGGGAGCGGGTGACCGCGGAGATGGCGAGCGGGCCCGGTCCCGGGTCGGTGAAGGAACCCCAGCCGGCGTTGTCCTGAGGCCGCTTCGTCCGGCGGGAGCCGGGCGGGTGGCGGGGAAGGGTCCGGGGTCGGGCCGGGGTCGGGCTGGGGTGCGGCCGGGGTGTGGCCGGGCTGGTTCCGGTTCCGGTTGGTTCCGGTGGGTTCCGGGTGGTCCGCTCCAGTGGGACGCGAGCCGGGCTCCAGTGGGGGCGCGGACCGTGACCCGAGATCTTGTATCCCCCATCTTTATACCCCCTTGGGCAAACCGCGTTGGCGGTTTGTGGAGACTCCATGGTCAAGCAGGAGCGTGCCGCACGCACGCGGGAAGCTCTGGTTCGCGCGGCCGCGGAGGTGTTCGCCGAGCAGGGCTTCGTCACCGCGTCGATCGCGGTGATCAGCAGCCGGGCCGGGGTGAGCGCCGGGGGGCTGCACTTCCACTTCGGCAGCAAGACCGCGCTCGCCCAGGCCGTCGAGGACCAGGCGGCGCAGGCGCTGCGGAGGGTCACGGCACGGGGGGCGGGGGTTCTGGCGGGGTCGGGGTCGAGGCCGGTGCCTGGGCCGGGTGCCTCCGGTGGCGGGAGCGCCCTGCAGGTCCTGGTCGACTCCACGCACGCGCTGATGGCCCTGCTCGCGGACGACGTGGTGGTGCGGGCCGGCTTCGGGTTGTGCGCGGACGCCTCCTGGAGCGGCGGGGTCGACCTGCGCCGGCAGTGGCGCCTGTGGGTCGAGGAGGCCATGGCGGCCGCGGCGCGGGAGGGTTCACTCGCCGAGGGGCTCTCCGCGCAGGACGCGGCGCGCGGGGTGGTGGCCGCGACCGTGGGGCTGGAGGCCCTGGGTGCGGACGAGCCCGAGTGGGTCGCGCCGCACACCCTCACCCGGTTCTGGACGCTGATGCTGCCGCGGCTCGCGGCGGGCGGGGTGCTGGGCGGGTTGGTGCCGGAGGGGTCGGCGGGATCGGTGGGGTCGGTGGGGGGCGTTGCGTCGGCGCCGGATGAGGGCTTCGGATCAGACTGATTGGTCTGGTTCTGGTGGGGTCGGCCGTGCTCCTGTGACCCTTGTTGAGGGGTGATTGAGCTCCTCTGGGGTGCGTCGAAGGGTCTCTTTTCCGCCTGAACTCCCAGTTCACAGTGGGTTCTTGAGTGGCGGTGGGGTATCGCTGGTTTCCAAAACAGCGCGACCGGTTTGATATTGACAAACCGTCGGTCCTGTTTTCTACTGGCGTTGCGACTCATCCAAGGACAGGGGAGTACGGCGTGGACATCGATGTACTGGGCGCTTTGGCGGTGCGGGAGAACGGAATCTCCATCACGCCGACCGCCCCCAAGCCCCGGCAGGTCCTGGCGCTCCTGGCCCTCCATGCCGATCAGGTGGTGCCCGTATCGGCACTGATAGAGGAGCTGTGGGCGGGCGAGCCGCCGCGCAGTGCGCGCACGACGCTGCAGACCTACGTGCTGCAGCTGCGTGCGCTGATCGCGACCGCGTTGGAGCGGGGTGCGGGTGAGGGTGAGCAGGTGGGGGCGGTGCGGACCGCCAAGGACATCCTGGTGACGCTGCCCGGCGGCTATCTGCTGAACAGCGGCGGCGGGACCCTGGACGTACGGGAGTTCGACCGGCTCGCCGGGACCGGCTACCGCGCGATGGACGCCGGGGACTTCCCCGGTGCGGCGCGGCTGCTGCGGGAGGCGCTGGCGCTGTGGTCCGGGCCGGCCTTCGCCGACGTACAGGGCGGGGTCCAGCTGGACATGGAGACCCGGCGGCTGGAGGAGACCCGGCTGTGCGCTCTGGACCAGCGGATCGAGGCCGATCTGCGGCTGGGCAGGCACCGGGAGCTGCTCGCGGAGCTGACGGTGCTGGTGACCCGGTACCGGACGCACGAGAACCTGCACGGGCAGTTCATGCTCGCCCTGCACCGGTCGGGGCGGCGGGGTGAGGCGCTGGACGTGTACCAGCGGCTGCGCGGGACGCTCGTGCGGGAGCTGGGGCTGGAGCCGTCTGTGGCGCTGCGGCGCCTGCAGCGGTCGATTCTGATGGCGGGGCCGGAGAGCCTGGCCGAGGCCGGTGCGGAGCCGGGTGGCGAGAGGCTCGTACGGGTCTGAGGGCTGGGGCCCGTTCCGGGTTGTGAGGGCTCGGGGCTGGGGCTGGGGGCGGGCTTTGTCGGCGGCGAGAGGAGACGGCTCGGTGCAGGAGAGGTCGGAGCGGACACGGAGGCGGCTGGTCTGCGCCGGGGCCGAGATGTTCCACCGGAACGGCTACGCCAACGCCACGTTGGGCGAGATCGCTGCCGCGGCCGGGGTGACGAAGGGGGCGCTGTACTTCCACTTCGCCTCGAAGGACGAGCTCGCGGAGGCCGTGCAGCAGCGGGGGTGCGCGCTGTTGCACGAGCAGGTGCGGGCGTTGCGCGAGGCCGGGGTCTCGCCGTTGCAGGCGCTGATCGACATCACGCACTGGCTGGCGCGGACGCTGCACGAGGAGCCGGCGATTCCGGCGAGCTTCCGGATCACCAAGGAGTGCGGCGGGGCGGGGCCGCGGGGGCCCGTCGGGGCGCGGGGCGCCGTCGGGGCGCGGCCGGTGGTCGTCGACTTCCACGGGGCGTGGATCTCGGCGGTGTGCTCGCTGCTGCGGTTGGCGCGGGACGCCGGGGAACTGCCGGTGGCGGGGCGTCGGTGGGAGAGCGCGGAGGCGTTGGTCGCGGCTGCGGCGTGCGGGATCGAGGTCATGTCGGGGACCGGGATGTCGTACGGGGAGTTGCGGGGGAAGGTGGGGGCGTTGTGGGCGATGCTGCTGCCGAGTCTCGTGGCCGACGGGCGGGAGCGGGAGTATCGGACTGAGGCGGAGTTCCTTGGGGCGGAGGCCGTGCGGATCGGGTTGTGAGGTGCCGGTGCCGGGGCTCGGCCCCGGGCCCCGCGCCTCAAACGCCGGCGGGGCTGGTTGTGGCTCCGCGGTGGGTGGTCCCTGCGGGTTAGGGATCGGGGCTCCGCCCCGGGCCCCGCGCCTCAAACGCCGGCGGGGCTGGGATTGGCTGCGCGTGGGTGGGTTTGTGCGGGTTGGGGATCGGGGCTCCGCCCCGGGGCCCGCGCCTCAAGCGCCGGCGGGGCTCGGATTGGGCCTGGGGGTTGGAGAGGGGCTTGAAAGGGGCTTGAGGAATCGGGGGGTCGGGGTGGGGTGGGGTTAGCGTGCCCCCGTGCTCGACGACTGGGGGAGGAGACCGTGAAGATTCAGGTTCTGGGTCCGTTGAGTGCCGAGGTCAACGGGGGGTCCATCGTTCCGACCGCCCGGAAGCCCAGGCAGATCCTGGCGCTCCTCGCCCTGTATCCCGGGCGGGTGATGCCGGTGCCCACCCTCATGGAGGAGATCTGGGGGACCGCACTGCCGCAGAGCGCCCTGACCACACTGCAGACCTACATACTTCAGCTGCGGCGGCGGCTCGGGACCGCCCTGGGGCCCGGGGCCGGGGGCGTGAAGGACGTGCTCGTCACGCGGCACGGGGGGTATCTGCTCCAGATCGAGCCCGAGTCGGTGGACGTGCACGAGTACGAGAGTCTCGTAGCCCGCGGGCAGAGCGACTTCGAGCAGGGCGATGACGAGAGCGCGGCCGCCACGCTGCGGGCGGCGCTCGCGTTGTGGCAGGGGCCCGCGCTGGTCGACGTACGGGCGGGGCCGATCCTCGAGATCGAGGTGATGAGGCTTGAGGAGAGTCGGCTCGTTGCCGTTGAGCGGCGGATCGACGTTGATCTGCGGCTGGGGCGGCACACCGAGCTGTTGGCCGAGTTGACCGAGCTGATCGCCCGGCACCCGCAGCACGAGGGGCTGCATTCGCAGGCGATGGTCGCGCTCTACCGGTCGGGGCGGCAGGCGACCGCCCTCGACGTGTACCGCAGGCTGCGGGGGCGGCTGATCGAGGATCTGGGCGTGGAGCCGTCGCCGCAGCTGCAGCGGCTGCACCAGGCGATGCTGACGGTGGATCCGGCGCTCGACGTGCAGGCGGGGCCCAAGCGGGGGTCGACGTTCGACCTGTACGCCGTCTGACGTCCGGCGTCCCCTCTGGCATGCTCGGCGTGTGAGCGATCTTGGCGACGGGTTTCGGGAGTTCCGGCTCGATGTGGCGCAGGCGGAGCTGGACGACCTGTCGGAGCGGCTGCGGCGGGTGCGGTGGCCCGACGGGCTGCCCGGGGTGGGGTGGGCGCACGGCATTCCCGTCGAGGAGATGCGTGCGCTGGTCGACCACTGGCGCGACCGGTACGACTGGCGGGCGGCCGAGGCGCGGTTGAACGCCTGGCCGCAGTTCACCGCCCTCGTCGACGGGGCGAGCGTGCACTTCGCGCACGTGAGGTCGCCGGAGCCGGACGCCGTGCCGCTGTTGATGACCCACGGGTGGCCCGGATCGTTCGTGGAGTTCCAGCGCGTCGCCGGCCCCTTGAGCGACCCCCGGGCGCACGGCGGGGATCCCGCCGACGCCTTTCACCTCGTGCTGCCGCACATTCCGGGCTTCGCCCTGTCCGGGCCGACCACCGAGACCGGCTGGGAGTTCAAGCGGGTCGCGCGGGCCTTCGGGGTGCTGATGGAGCGGCTCGGGTACGAGACGTACGGGGTCCAGGGCGGTGACTGGGGCGCCGCCGTTTCGCGGGAGCTGGGGCGGATCCGGCCCGAGCACGTCGTGGGCGTGCACCTGAACCTGCTGCCCGGGGGCGGGGCCACCGAAGAGCCCCGGCCCGAGGAGCTGGCCGCGCTGAGCCCGGACGAGCGCGAGCGGACGGTGGCCAGCTGGGAGCGGTACCGCAGCTGGACGCGCGAGCGCCAGGGCTACGCCGACATCCAGGCGACCCGGCCGCAGACCCTCGCGTACGGGCTGAACGATTCACCGGTCGGCCTGCTGGCCTGGATCGGGGAGAAGTTCGCCGAGTGGAGCGATCCGCGGTGCCCGATCGACCGGGACCAGCTGCTCACCAACGTGATGCTGTACTGGCTGACCGGGACGGCCGGCTCCGCCGCGCGGATCTACTACGAGCGGGCGCACGCCGACTACGCCGGGCAGCCGCCCGAGCCGTCGCGGACCCCGACCGCCCTCGCCGACTTCCCCCGGGACAACTTCGTCCCGCTGCGGCACGTGGCCGAGCGAACCAACCGCATCGTGCGCTGGACCTCCTACGACCGGGGCGGGCACTTTCCCGCGATGGAGGTGCCGGAGCTGCTGGTGGAGGACGTACGGGCCTTCTTCCGGACGCTACGGGCCTGACCGGCGGTCGGTCAGGGCTGGGCGGTGGCCGTACGGGAGATCGCGTCCAGGGCGGCGGGCCACGGGAAGTGGGGCGGGGCGTCCTGGCCGGGCGGGCCCGGGACGAAGCCGTTCTCGCCGAACAGGACCTCGACGCCGGCGGAACGCAGCACCGAGAGGGACTGCTCGAACTGGGGGTGCGCGGCGAGCGCCGTGTTCGTGCAGGGCACGGCGACGGCCGGAGTGCCCTTGCCGCTCGCCTCGGCGGCGACGCCGACGGTGAAACGGTCGGTGAGGCCGAGGGCCCAGGCGTTGACCGTGTTGAAGGTGGCGGGTGCGAAGAGCAGGGCATCGGCCGGCGGCCAAACGTCGTCCTCCCCGGGCAGCTTGTACTGCCAGCGCACCGGGTGGCCGGTCAAGGCGGCCAGTCCGTCGAGGCTTCCTGCCAGCCAGTGCGCCGCGGTGGGAGTGAGACCGAGGCACACGTCCCAGCCGCGGGCCTGGGCGTCCTCGATCACGTGAGCCACGTCGAAGACGGGCGGGGCGGCGGAGCAGAACAGGTACAGAATCCTCGTGGTCATACGGCAATATGATCATATTGCTTGACCTCAACCATGGTTGAGGGAGCATGATCGGATTCATGAGCGAACACGAAGTCGTGGCGATCGCCGAGGTCGTCGCCACCGTCGAACGCACGCAGCAGGCCAAGGACGCCGAGGGCTTCCTGGCCCTCTTCCACCCGGACGCGCTGTGGACCACCGCGCACGGGAAGGTCCTCATCGGATTCGACGCGATAGCCGAGTTCACGCGGAAGGTGCTGCCGGCGGCGAACTGGGACGGGAAGGTCACCTACGAGGTGGTGCACACCCAGTTCCTGCGGCCGGACGTGGCCGCGGTGAAGGTGCGGCAGGTCTACCACGGGGCGGACGGCAACGGCAGCGAGGGCGCGCCGCTGTACGTGATGACCCGGGGCGAGGACGGGCGCTGGCTGCTGACGGCATGCCAGAACACCCAGGTGGTGCCCGAGGACCCGGCCTAGCCGGCCGGTCCGGGGTCACCTCTTCGGCCAGCCGATGTCGTCGTCCGGCTTCTCCTCCTGGGCGGGACCGGACGACCGGAAGGCGGCCGCAGGGGCCGCGGTGTGTGCTGCGGGCGTCCGGGGCGGACAGGACGCGCGGGACGCGCACACCGATGGCCTCATCGTCGACTCCAAGGCGCTGAATTGCGGGAAGAGCGGGGGCGCCGGCCGGTACGGAGGCCGGATTTTGGAGAGTTTGCCTCCATGGGGTCGAGGATCGCTCGAGGAACACCTGAGGTGCGGACGAGGTCCGGACGAGACGGGCCGCGAATCCGTGGCAAAGGTTTGCCCGGCTGTTGCCGGGGACCCTACGCTCGGTGCCCGTTCCCGACAGATTCCTTGCCCGCGACCCGAGGGATGCTCATGCTGCGACAGCCCGCGTTCGGACACCGCCTGAGGAAGCTGAGGCTTGCCCAGGGCCTGTCGCAGACGGCGCTGGCCGGCGAGGGCATGTCCACCGGCTACCTCTCCCGCCTGGAGTCCGGGGCGCGCCAGCCCACCGACCGGGCCGTCGGGTACCTGGCCGGCCGGCTGGGCCTGGAGGCCTCCGACTTCGAGGAGCCGGCCACCGGCTCGCTGGCCCACGCCCTCACCCTCGCCGCGTCGACGGGGTCCCCCGACGCCATCGAGGCGCTCGGCCAGGCCCTGGCCGCCGAGGGCCACGAGAGCCCGGTACTGCGCTGGCAGGCGCTGTGGCTCCTCGCCCAGGCCGCCCGCGTGCAGGGCGACCACGCCGTGGAGCGGGAGCGGCTCGCGCACCTGGTCGCGCTCGGCGAGGAAGTCGGCGTCAGCGAGCTGCGCGTACGCGGCCTGACCCGGCTCGCCCGCTGCCTGCGCTCCATCGGCGAGATCACCCCGGCCGTGGAGGCCGCCGTCGAGGCCCACCGGATCGCGCTGCGCGAGGAGCTGGGCGTGGAGGACCGGGCCGCCGCCCTGCTGGCCCTCGTCTCCGTACAGGCCGAGTCGGGCCGGATGGGCGACGCCCGGATCCACGCGGACGAGCTGACCGCGCTCGTCGAGGGCCGCTCCGACGCGCTGTGGGCCGAGGCCATGTGGACCGCCGCCGCCGTCCGCATGCGCCAGGGCGACTACCCCGGGGCGCAGGCCTGCCTGGACGCCGCCCTGGAGCGGTTCAGCAGCCAGGAGGACCTGATCCTGTGGATCCGGCTGCGGCTGGCCACCGGCCGGCTGCACCTCCAGAAGATGCCGGTCGACCCCGCGCAGGCGCGGCGCCGCGCCGAGGAGGCCGAGGCCGCGCTCGCGTTCGTCGGCACACCGGCCCTGCGCCAGGACCTGACCGCCCTCAAGGCCGATCTCGCCTTCGCGACCGGCCGCTACGACGACGCGCGGGCCCTGCTCGGCGAACTGGCCGCCGACCAGCCGAGGATGACGTACCGCGGGCAGGTGCGGCTGGAGATCCTGCGCCACCAGCTGCTGATCCTCGGCGGCGACCCCTCCGGCATCCAGGGGCTGCGCGCCCTGGCCCAGCAGGCGCAGGAGGACGCCAACATCGACCTCGCCGCCGAGATCTGGCGGGTGCTGGCCGACGCGCTGACGGAGGCGGGGCAGGCGGGGCAGGTCGCGCAGGCCGGGTAGGCCCGGCTGCCGCTCCCGTCGACGGGGTTGAGGAAAGCTCTAGTCCCCTCGTGCAGGCTGGGCTCACCCGCACAAACGATCAGGGGAGGTGCCTCTCATGTCGTCGCAGCGCGTGCACGCGAGCGAGTGGACGGCGTGGATCGCCGCCCCCGCCGGTGTGGTCTACGGACTGCTGGCCGACGCCGTGCGCTGGCCCCTCCTGCTGCCCTCGCCCGTCCACGTCGAGCGGATGGACTTCGACGGCGTCCGGGAACGGCTGCGGCTGTGGGACGTGAAGGGCGAGCGGGTCCGGTCCTTCCACGTACGCCGGGTGCTGCACCCGCAGTCCAGGACCGTCGAGTTCGAGCAGGAGGACACCGCCCGCCCGGGCGTGCCCACGACCGGCACCTGGACCGTCGAGGCGCGCGGCGAGGCGGAGTCCCTGGTGACGCTGCGCCAGGAACGGACCCTGGAGGGCCTGCCCGCCGCCGGGACCGCCCGCAGCCGCCAGGAGTGGGAGGCGGAGCAGGCCGGGCAGCTCGCCCACCTCAAGGCGGTCGCCGAGCGCTGGGAGCGGCTGGACGAACTGCTGCTGTCCTTCGAGGACAGCGTGCACGTCGACGGCCCCGCCGAGCTGGTCTACGACTTCCTCCACCGCATCGAGGAATGGCCGCAGCGGGTCCCGCACGTGGAGTCGGCGCACGTGGTCGAGGACGTGCCCGGCGTGCAGATGGCCTCCGTGGACACCTGCGCCACCCCCGACGGGCGGACCGCCGCCACCCGGGCGGTGCGGCTGTGCTTCCCCTCCGCCGCGCGGATCGTCTTCAAGGAACTGGTCACGCCCGGGCCGATCGCCGCGCACACCGGCGAATGGTCCCTCGTCCCGGACGGGGACGGCGTACGGGTCGTCTGCGCCCGGCGGGTGATGCTCGCCGAGGACGCCGCCCGCAAGGTCCCGGGCGCGGCGGCGGCCGGCCTCGTCGAGGCCCGCCGGTACGTGCGGACGTGGCTGGGGCGGGCGAGTACCGAGACGCTGCGGCTGGCCAAGTGGCGGGCCCAGACCGGCGTGCGCCGGCTGCGATGAGTACGAGGAGGAGTCCGCGGATGGCACCGATCCAGGGCGCGGCGACGCTGACGGGGTCCGCCCCCTTGTACGTTCCCGGGCCGGAGGGCCCCTGGGAGGAGGTGGGCGAGCGGCTCGACGACGCGGGGCGGGCGGTCGTGTGCACCACCTGGGGCCAGTGGCTGACCGCCGTGCTGCTCGACCCGGCGCTGCGCCCGCTGCTCGGGGACGACTGGCCGCGCTTCCGGCAGACGCCCGCCGCGGCCGGGCGGATGCGGTTCGCCGTATCGCGCTTCGTCATGAAGTACGCCGCCGCCACCGCCCTCGAAGTGCCCGTGGACACCCTGGACCTGGGCTACGGGCCGGGCGGGCGGCCCGAACTGCGGGGGCCGGCCGCCGGGGTGGAGGTGAGCCTGGCGCACACCGGCGAGCTGGTCGTGGTCGGCGTCAGCCGCACCGGGCCGATCGGCGTGGACGCGGAGCCCGCCGACCGCGACATCTCCGTCGGGCTGCTGCGCGGCCACGTGTGCACGGCGGAGGAGGACGCCGCACTCGACGCGCTGCCCGAGGACGAGCGCCGGGCGCGGCTGCTGCGGCTGTGGACCCTGAAGGAGGCCTACACCAAGGCGCTCGGGCACGGGGGCCGACGGCGCTTCTCCACCTTCGGGTTCGGCCTCGACGGCGAGGGCCGGGTGGTCCTGACCGAGGCGGCGGACGCGCGGGCCGCGGAGCCCGTGGCCGGCGAGTGGAGCTTCGCCACCCACCTCGTCCAGGGCCGCTACCTGGTCGGCGAGGCGCACCGGCCGCGCCCCTGACCCGTCGGCCGGCGGGCCTGCCGGCCTGCCGGATAGGCGGCTAGGCGGCGAAGAGGTCGAACGTCGAGGTGTGCCGCGGTCCGGCGAGCACGTCGAGCTGCGGGTCGACGGCCAGCATGGCCTGGTGCAGGCGCTGCAACTGGGGTGACGGCTCCACGCCGAGGTCCTCGATCAGCCGGGCCCGCAGCCTGCGGTACACGTCGAGGGCGGTCGCCTGCCGCCCCGACCGGTACAGCGCGACCATGACCTGCGAGTGCAGTCCCTCGTGCTGGGGGTGGCGCGCGGTCAGCTCGGTGAGCTCGGCGATCAGTTCGGAGTGCCGGCCGAGCCGCAGGTCGGCGTCGATCCGCCGTTCCACGGTGACCAGGCGGCTCTCCTCCAGGCGCATCACCTCGATGTCGAGGATCGGCCCGACCCGTACGTCGACCAGTGCCGGGCCCCGCCACAGGTCCAGCGCGGCCCGCAGGCGGGCGGCGGCGACCTGGTCGTCACCCGTCTCGAAGGCGGCCTGGCCCTCACGGGTGAGGCGCTCGTAGTCGTGGACGTCGACGGTGTCCTCGGGGATCTGCAGCAGATAGCCGCCGTGCCGGGTCGCCAGCACGTCCTTGGCGCTGCCCGGGGCGTCGGGGCCCATGGCGGTTCCCAGCCGCCGGCGCAATTGGAGGATGTACGTCTGGAGGGTGGTCAGCGCGCTCTGCGGCGGCTGGGTTCCCCAGATTTCCTCCATGAGAGTGGGAACGGGTATGACCCGTCCGGGATACAGCGCGAGAAGCGAAAGAACCTGCCGCGGCTTTCCCGCGGTCGGAACGATGGAACCCCCGTTGACCTCGGCACTCAACGGACCCAGAACCTGAATCCTCACGGTCTCCCCTCCGCACTCGTCGAGTTACCAGGCATTTCTGCCACCGGTGGCGAAAGGAACCGCCCCCGTGCCGCGCACGCTAGCCGGGGTAGACGTTTTCCATCTCTTTTCTTTAGTGGAGTTCAAGCCACCTTCGGTTACGGCCAGTCGATCTGGGCGGTGGCCGGGGCGCCGGCGGCCGGGGCGCCGGCCGATGCGGGCGCGACCGGCCAGTCGATGTTCCCGCCGTCGGCCTGGGCGATGCCGCCCGCGGTGAGGACGGCGGCGGCGGCGAGAGCGGCGGTGGCGACAAGGCGGGCGATGTTCTTCATGGTGACTCCTCCGTGGCAACTGTTTGATTCTTCTTGGCAAGTCCTCTGCCAAGAAGCTTGGCAACGCCCGCTTGGAATTCGCTCGCCGATCGCTTGAGGTGGAGTGGAGAACCCCGCTTAAACGGCTCTGACCTGCAAGGAAATTGACGGGGCGGGAGTCCGGTGGGGCCTTGCCAAAGGTTGCCAAGGGGCCTGGAACTAGAGTCTCGCCTGAGTGGCCGTTGCCCGATATTGCCAAAACTGCCAAGCGCTGGGCAATGTATTGCCAAGCCTGTTGGCAATGCTTGGTACATCAGGGTCGTGGACGTGCCGCGGCCCCGACAGCGGGGGGAGGCCCCTGAAATGAACGCGCCGACGTACGACGGGGAACGAACGGCCCACCTGAACACCGCGGGCACGGGCAGCATGCCGGACGGGGTACGCGCCGTACTCGCCGACTGCACGGCCTTCGACGACCGCTTCGGGCCGGCCGCGCTCCGGGAGCGCCTCGGCGCCGTCCTGCACACGGGGATCCACGAACGCCTCGGCGGCCTGCTGGGCGTTCCCGCCGGCGACACGGTCCTCGCCACCGGCGCGGCCGAGGCGTTCGAGGCCTTCCTCTCCGGCACGGCCCTCGGCCCGGGCGACCGCATCTGGACCACCCCCCACGAGGGCGTCGCCCACCTGACCGCCCTGCACGCCCTGCGCGACCGCAGCCGGTGCCGGCTGGAGGTGGTGCCGCTGCGCGCGGACGGGGACCTCGACCTGGAGTGGATGCGGGACCACCTCGACGAGGACGTCGCCCTCGTCTCCGTCGCCCACGTCTCCTCGGCGTGCGGAACCGTCAACCCGGTCGAGGACATCGGCCGGCTCCTCGCCCCCCACCGGGCCCGCTACGCCGTCGACGCCTCCCACTCCGTCGGCCGGCTGCCCGTCGACGCCGCGCGCATCGGCTGCCACCTGCTCACCGCGGACGGCTGGAGGTTCCTGCGCGGTCCGGAGGGCATCGGGTTCGCGTACGCCGCCCCCGGCACGCGGGAAGGGCTCGCACAGGCCCCCGCGCCCGCCCCGGCCGCCGTCGCCGCCCTGCACGCCGCCCTCGCCCACCACACCGCCGCCGGCTCCCTCCCGTACGAGGACCTCCTGCCGCGGCTGCGCGCCGTCGTCGAGGGGACGCCCGGGATGCACCTGCTCGCCTCGGGACGGGAACAGGCCGGCATCCTCGCCTTCCGGCACGGCGAGATCCCGGCCGCGGCCATCCGCCGGGGACTGGCCCGGCGCGGGGTCGTCGTGTGGAAGACCGTCGCGGACGAGAACCCGCTCCACCCGGCCGGGCAGGAGGCGCCCACCGCGCTGCGCGCCTCCGTCCACCACGACAACACCGCAGCGGACGTCGACCGCTTCGGGCGGGCGCTCGCGGAGGTCCTGCGGGAGGAGCGGCTCGCCGCCGCCCCTGCCGAGCCGGTCCTCGCGGCCGCCGGCGCCGCCTTCGGCGCGCCGTCCCCCCACCTCGCGCGACCGGCCAGGCGGCGCGGCCACCTCACGCTGCACCGGGCGCCCTGAGACCCGCCATCGTCAGACCCGTCAGACCTGGAGGAGCAGATGACCATCACCGACGCGCCACCCCTGCCGGCCCTCGACCCGGCCGCGGAACTGGCCGCCATCAAGGCCCACGCGGTGGCCGGCCCGGACGAGCGGGCCACCGAACGGCAGCACGCCAAGGGCAAGCTGACCGCCCGCGAGCGGATCGGCCTGCTGCTCGACGAAGGGTCGTTCCACGAGATCGAGGCCCTGCGACGGCACCGCGCCACCGGTTTCGGGCTGGAGGGCAAGAAGCCCTACACCGACGGCGTGGTCACCGGCTGGGGCACCGTCGAGGGCCGCACCGTCTTCGTGTTCGCGCACGACTTCCGCATCTTCGGAGGCGCCCTCGGCGAGGCGCACGCCGAGAAGATCCACAAGGTGATGGACCTGGCCCTCGCGGCCGGCGCGCCGCTGGTGTCGCTCAACGACGGTGCGGGCGCCCGTATCCAGGAGGGCGTCTCCGCCCTCGCGGGTTACGGCGGGATCTTCCAGCGCAACACCAAGGCCTCCGGTGTGATCCCGCAGATCAGCGTGATGCTCGGCCCGTGCGCGGGCGGCGCCGCCTACTCGCCCGCGCTGACGGACTTCGTGTTCATGGTGCGGAACACCTCGCAGATGTTCATCACCGGCCCCGACGTGGTGCGTGCGGTGACCGGTGAGGAGATCACCCAGAACGGGCTCGGCGGCGCCGACGTGCACGCCGCGGTCTCCGGAGTGGCCGCCTTCGCCTACGAGGACGAGCCGGCCTGCCTGGAGGACGTACGGCACCTGCTCTCGCTGCTGCCCGCCAACAACCGCGAAACACCACCCCGCGAGGCCACCGACGACCCGGCCGACCGGCGCACCGACGCGCTGTCCTCCCTCGTCCCGGCCAACCCGCAGCAGGCGTACGACATCCGCAAGGTCATCGAGGAGGTCGTCGACGACGGCGAGTACTTCGAGGTCCAGCCGGCCTGGGCCACCAACGTGGTGTGCGCGCTCGCCCGGATGGACGGGCACGTCACCGGCTTCGTCGCCAACCAGCCCGCCAGCCTCGCCGGGGTGCTCGACATCCACGCGAGCGAGAAGGCGGCCCGCTTCGTGCAGTTCTGCGACGCCTTCAACATCCCGCTGGTCACCCTCGTCGACGTGCCCGGCTTCCTGCCGGGCGTGGACCAGGAGCACGGCGGGATCATCCGGCACGGCGCCAAACTGCTCTACGCCTACTGCAACGCGACCGTCCCGCGGATCTCGCTCGTCCTGCGCAAGGCCTACGGCGGCGCCTACATCGTCATGGACTCCCGCTCCATCGGCGCGGACCTCGCGCTGGCCTGGCCGACCAACGAGATCGCCGTCATGGGCGCCGAGGGCGCGGCGAACGTCATCTTCCGCCGGGAGATCGCCGCCGCCGCCGACCCCGACGCGATGCGCGCACAGAAGATCAAGGAGTACACGGCCGAGCTGATGCACCCCTACTACGCCGCCGAACGCGGGCTCGTCGACGACGTCATCGACCCGGGCGAGACCCGCTCGGTGCTCGTCGGGGCGCTGGCCATGCTCCGTACCAAGTACGCCGACCTGCCGTCGCGCAAGCACGGCAACCCGCCCGTATGACGGCCGGGCAGGCGGCGGCCGCGCCCCACGCGCCCCACGCGCCCGGCGCGCCGCAGACGTGGCGGATCGTCGGCGGGGATCCCGACGCGACCGAGACGGCCGCCGTCCTGGCGGTGCTGACGGCCCTGCTGCTGAACCGGTCCGGCGCGCCGCAGGCGGAGCCGCCGCGCACGGTGCCGGCCGGCTGGGACCGCCGCGACCGAGCCCCGGCCGGCGCGTTCCGCCAGGCCGGCAGCTGGCGGCAGCGCTAGGCCGTCTCTTCCGGATCTGGCCTGACCCGCGCCGCCCGGCACCGCACCTCGCCGCGTTGTCGAGGCACCCAAGTACGTCCAGTAATCGGGAGCCTCTCCGCCTTGCGATGCACGGCACCGGACGACGCGGGCTTAACCGGCAAGATCCGAAAGAGACGGCCTAGGACGCCCCGCAGGTCGCGTGGGGGCCGCCTCCATCCCACTTCAGCCGCGCCACGAGTTCCCTGCGAGACGCTCCAGAAGTAGAGGCGAGCGACGGAGGGATGAGGATGACGGTGAAGGCGATGGACAAGGCCCCCGAGCGACCCGTGGCCCTGGTCACCGGAGCCACCAGCGGCATCGGACTGGCCATCGCCCGGGACCTGGGCGCCCGAGGGCACCGGGTGTTCCTCTGCGCCCGCACCGAAGCCAAGGTCAAGGAGACCGTCGCGGACCTCCAGGCCGAGGGCCTGACCGTGGAGGGCGCGGCCGCCGACGTCCGCGACCGGACCGCAGTGCAGGGCCTGGTCGCCGCGGCCGTGGCGGCGTACGGCGCACCCGTCAGCATCCTGGTCAACAACGCGGGCCGCAGCGGCGGCGGCGCCACCGCCGGCATCACCGACGAGCTGTGGCACGACGTCATCGACACCAACCTCAACAGCGTCTTCCTGCTGACCCGCGAAGTGCTCAACAGCGGTGGCCTCGGCGCCGAGCCCTGGGGCCGCATCATCAACATCGCCTCGACCGCGGGCAAGCAGGGCGTGCTGCTCGGCGCCCCCTACTCGGCCTCCAAGCACGCCGTCGTCGGCTTCACCAAGGCCCTCGGCCGGGAGCTCGCGCCGACCGGCACCACCGTCAACGCGGTCTGCCCCGGCTACGTGGAGACACCCATGGCGGCGCGCGTGCGCAGCGGCTACGCGCAGGTGTGGGACACCACCGAGGACTACGTCCAGGAGCAGCTCGAATCGAAGATCCCGCTCGGCCGCTACTCCACGCCCCAGGAGGTGGCCGGCCTGGTGGGCTACCTGACCACCGACCTGGCCGCCTCCATCACCGCCCAGGCGCTCAACGTGTGCGGCGGGATGGGGAACTACTGATGCCGTCCGCCGCCCCGGGCGGGGTCGGGGGCGGCGGCGGGCGTGCGAGAGGGCCCCGGACGGTCTACCGTCCGGGGCCCTCTCGGCCGCTCGTGCCCCGTCCTTCACAGGACGGACGGCGACCCCGACACGTCCCAGGCGAGGGCCTGCGGGGCGATCCCGGCGGACCGCCAGTCGGCGAGGACCGCGCCGTCCACCGGCTCGTCCGACAGCAGGACGTGGCGCAGGGCCGGCAGGCCGGTCCCGGCCGCGCGCGCCGCCACGGTCAGCCGTGCGAACGCGGACGGCAGCTGCGTCACCACCGTCACCTCCTGCTCCGCGAGCAGCCGGGCGAAGGCGCGCGCGTCGCGGGCCGTGTCCCGGTCCACGACGACGGCGCGGCCGCCCGACAGCAGCGGGCCCCACATCTCCCGCATGCCCAGGTCCAGGCTCATGGAGTGGAAGTACGTCCACACGTCGTCCGGGCCCGACTCCAGCATCGGCACGCAGGCGTCCACCCACGACAGCACGTCCATGTGGGACACCGGCCGCACGGCCAGGGCACGGCCCGGGCCGCCGCCCGTGGGCAGCGCCATGAAGGCCGTCTTCGGCGGGATCTCGCGGCGCATCGCCATCTCCGGCCGTACCGCGATGACGAACCGGCCCGCCTTGGCCACCGGGATCTCGTCGCGCAGCAGTCCACCGTCCGAGACGACCATCTCGGCGCCGGCGTCGCGCATCAGGAACTCCTGGAGCCCCGCGTTGTGTCCGGGCTCCAGCGGCAGCACCGCCGCCCCGGCGCGCAGTGCGCCGACCACGGCGCCGGCGGCCGTGCAGGAGCGCTCCGCGCGGACGGCGACGGCGGAGCCGGGGCCGGTCCGGCCCGACAGGCGCCGCGCGATGTCGTCGGCCAGCCACTCCAGTTCGAGGTAGGTCGCCTCCCCCTCCGCGTCCCGGGCGGCGACCCGGCCCGGATGGCGGGCGGCCGAGGCCGAGAAACGGACGTCGATGCGGTCCCGGCGCGCGGGCCACTCGCCGGCCGGGTCGAGCCCGATCCGTCCGAGCAGACCCGCCAGGTCGGCGGACAACCGGTCGAGCTCCGGATGATCCGGAGTGGCGTTCATGCGGCCTCCCAGCGGCGGGTCGTTACTCCAGGGCCCGATGGTGCCGGGGGAGACATGAGAACCGCTCAAGTCCTGCCGTAGAGGAGCGGTCGGGGCAGGGTCGGGAGCGGATCGGGGGCCGGTCGGGGGCCGCTCAAGACCTCCTCAACGGCCGGTCCACGAGGGGTCGAAGACCGCTCGGGACGCCCTGGCCCGCCCTCTGGAGGCATGCCTACGATTCTCGGGCTCATGCCGAAGCCACATGCTCCCCGTCGCGCTCCGGGCGACCACCCGTAGACGCACGCATATGGAACTGAGCTTTGTGGCTATGGCCCGTCTCGCGAGACTGGACTTGACTGTACTCATGACTCAGAACGCGCAGAACACGCAGATCACCCTCGTCATCGGCGGCACCGGCAAGACCGGCCGGCGCGTCGCCGAGCGGCTCACCGCCCTCGGCCGCCAGGTGCGCATCGGTTCCCGCAGCGGCTCGCCCGCCTTCGACTGGAACGAGCCCGCCACCTGGGAGCCGGCGCTGGAGGGCGTCGACCGGGTGTACGTGACCTACTACCCCGACCTCGCCTTCCCCGGTGCCGCCGAGCAGGTCGGCGAGTTCGCCAAGGTGGCCGTTGCGAAGGGCGCCCGCCGCCTCCTGCTGCTGTCCGGCCGAGGCGAGGAGGCCGCGGCGGTTGCCGAGGACAACCTGAAGGCCTCCGGCGCGGACTGGACGATCGTCCGCTCCAGCTTCTTCGCCCAGAACTTCTCCGAGAGCTTCTTCCTGGACCCCGTACTGGCCGGCGAGATCACCCTGCCGACCGGGGACGCCGTGGAGGCCTTCGTCGACGCCGAGGACATCGCCGACGTCGTGGCGGCCGCGCTGACCGACGACAAGCACATCGGCAAGACCTACGAGCTGTCCGGCCCGCGCCTGCTGAGCTTCAGCGACGTGGCCACCGAGCTGTCGAAGGCCACCGGGCGCGAGATCAAGTACGTCTCCGTCACCAACGAGGAGTACCGGGCGGTGCTGCGCGAGCACGGCCTCCCGGAGGACTTCGCCGACCTGTTCACCATGATCCTCGACGGCCGCAACGCGCACCTCGTCAACGGTGTCGAGGAAGCCCTGGGCCGCAAGCCCAGGGACTTCGCGGACTACGCCCGCGAGGCCGCGGCCACCGGCGTCTGGAACGTCTGACGGCGCGCATTGCTCACCACCCGCTCCATCCCTACCGCTCCTTGACCGGGCGGCGACTCTGGTACGGCCGCCGCCCGGTACTCGGGGCCACAGGAGGTTCCCATGCCCACGCCCCGGACGTACTCCAGCGAACACGGACTGGAATCCCTTCCCCCGTACTTCCACGGATTCGCCCTGATGCACATCGCCATGCGACGCGACGCGGCCCGGCTGCGCGCCGCGGCCCCGGCGTGGAACGGCGCGGGAGCCGAGTGGTGGCAGCGGCTGCGCGAGGTCATCGAATGGCACCACACCAGCGAGGACGACGTCCTGTGGCCGGGACTGCGCCGCCGGGACGCCGACTTCGACGCGCAGGCGCGTGAACTGCACGAGGACCACGAGGAGCTGGACGCCGCGATGGCCGCCGTCTCCACGGCGATCGCCCGCCGCGGCGACGACCTGGTCCGGGCCGCGCAGACCTTCGAGGGCGTGCTGCGCGACCACCTCCGCGACGAGGAGCGCATCGTCTTCCCCGTCTTCGAGCGCCTCGGCGAGCGGGCCTACCTGGCCGAGGAGCGCAAGGTCGTCTCCAGCGCGCCGATGCGCGTGATGACGTACCTCCAGCCGTGGATGTTCGACGGCGCGTCCCAGCAGTCGGTCGCGCACGTCTCCGCGACCATTCCGCCGCCCGTCCGCCTGATCGGTGCGACGCTGCTGCAGAAGCGCTACGCACGCACGTTGAAGGGAATCCTCAAGTGACCGGCACGACGACGCAATCCGTGACCCTGGTGGCCGCCACCGTGGGCACCGGCCTGATGGCCGGGCTCTACTTCGCCTTCGACATCTCGGTGATGCCGGGCCTGGGCCGCGGCGACGACCAGACGTACGTCACCGCCATGCGCAACATCAACGAGGCCATCGACAACGGCCTGTTCGGCCTGCTGTTCCTCGGCGCCTTCCTGGCCACCGGGGTGGCGGCCGCCCAGCAGCAGCGCGGTGGCCGGCCGGACGCGGCGCGCTGGGGCTGGCTGGCCTTCGCCCTCTACGGGCTGTCGCTGGCCGTGACCGCGGTCGTGAACATCCCCCTCAACAACCAGCTCGCCAAGGCCGGCGCCGACGCCGCCGCGGCCCGCTCCCGCTTCGGCGGCCGCTGGACCTCCGGCAACATCGTCCGCACCGTGGCCTGTACGGCGGCGCTGGCCGCCCTGGGCCGGGCGCTGACCCTGCACGGCCGCGGTTCGGCGGCGTAGGACCCCCGCGTACGGCGCCCGCTCTCTTTCCGTCCCCCGCGGGAGAGCGGGCGCTTCGCGGCGTTGTTCGAGAGGATGTGGGACATGGACACGCTGACCGGTCTGCTGGAAGGGCCCAAGGCCCGTGGGGCCTTCCTCCTCAAGTCCGTCTTCAACCCGCCCTGGTCGCTGCGCGTCGAGGACCGGGCCCCGCTCTCCGTCGTCACGATGGTGCACGGCGACGCCTGGCTGGTGCCCGACCACGCCGCCCCCGTCCTGATCCGGCCGGGAGACGTGGCCGTCGTACGGGGCCCCGACCCCTACACGGTCTCCGACGCACCCGGCACCCCCGTGCAGATCACCGTCGGCCCCGAGCAGCGGTGCAGTACGGAGGAGGGTGAGGACGTCACCGACACGATGGCGCTCGGCGTGCGCACCTGGGGCGACTCTTTCCAGGACGCCGGCTCGGCCGTGATGCTGAGCGGCACCTACCAGGCGCCGAGCGAGATCGGCCGCCGGCTGCTGAGCGCGCTGCCGACCATCCTGGTCCGTCCGGCCGAGGCCGCCGACAACACCCTGGTCACCCTGCTGACTTCGGAGATCTCCAAGGACGAACCGGGCCAGGAGATCGTCCTGGACAGGCTCCTCGACCTGCTGCTGATCGGGGTCCTGCGCACCTGGCTGGCGGCGCCCGGGAGCGGCGCCCCTTCCTGGTACCGCGCCCAGAGCGACCCGGTGGTGGGCCCGGCGCTGCGGCTGCTCCACGAGAACCCGGCCCACGGCTGGACCGTCGAGGAGCTCGCCCTGAAGGTCGGCGTCTCGCGGGCCTCCCTGGCCCGCCGGTTCGCCGAGGTCGTGGGCGAGCCGCCGGTGGCCTACCTGACCGGCTGGCGCCTCGCGCTCGCCGCCGACCTGCTGCGCGAACCGGACGCCACGGTCGCGACGGTGGCCCGGCGCGTGGGCTACGGTTCGGCCTTCGCCCTGTCGACGGCCTTCAAGCGGGTCCGGGGCATCAGTCCCCAGGAGTTCCGCACGGGCAGCGGCCCGGCCGCCGCCCCGGAGGCGGCGCAGCCACCGCGCACGGTGGTGCTGCCGGTTCGCTGAGTCCCGTGCTCAGGCCTTCGGTCCGAGGACCTCCTTGACGAGCCTCTGCGTCGCCTTCTGGAACGGCACGGCCAGGGACATCTCGGCATCGTCCACGTAGTTCACCGCGGCGGTCAGGGTCCTGGAGCCGTCGGGCGTGCTGTACATCAGCGCCGCGTGGCCCGTGATGCCGCCGTTGTGGGTGATGACGGTGCCGCCGCCGTCCGTCTCCTGCACGAGCACCCCCAGGCCGTAGCCGACTTTGGGATGGGGCGTGCACATCTCGGCCAGCAGCGGGGCCGGCAGGAGCTCGCCGCGCATGAGAGCGGAGATGAACGTGTGGAGGTCCCGGGTGGTCGAGACCATGTCACCGCCGGTGGAGATCCAGGAGGGGTTCTGGCGGGTGACGTCGACCGTCTTCTCCCGGCCGGCTTCCTCGTACCGGTAGTAGGCGTGGGCGTGCGGCTCGGGCATCTCCTCCCGGGTTTCCGGCAGCAGGGTGTCCGACAGCCCGAGCGGGTCCAGGATCCGGCGCTGCATCTCCTCGGCGAGCGAGCGGCCGGTGACCTCCTCGATCAGCAGCCTGACCAGCACGTAGTTGGTGTTGGAGTAGCTCCAGTCCGTTCCCGGCTCGAACCGCGCGGGCTCGGACAACGCCAGCCGCACCAGCTCCTGCGGCAGGTAGGTCGTGAAGCGGTTGTCCGCCCATTCCTTGCCCTTGACGGGGATACCCGGCGCGAAGGACCCGTCGTCGTAGTACTCGCCGGTGAAGTTGAACACGCCGCTGGTGTGCTGCAGCAGCATCCGTACCGTGATCCGCCGGTCCAGCCCGAAGTCGGGCAGGTGGTCGGCGACCTGGTCGTCCAGCCCGATCCTTCCCTCGGCCACCAGTTGCAGCACCAGGGTCGCCGTGAAGGTCTTGGTGTTGCTGCCGATCCGGACCCGGCCGTTGGCCGGCGGCTTGGCGCTCCCGCCCAGCTCGGCCACCCCGGCGCGGCCGACCCACTCGCCCCGCTCGTCGTTCACGCGCAACTCCAGCCCGGTGAAACCGGAGTCGACTATCTCCTCGATGGTCTTCTGCAGCTCGGTGGTCCCGTGGGGCGTGTTCTTCATGACGGGTGCTCCTCGGAGGCTGGGGGGTTGGGGGTCAGAGGGTGCGGGCGGTGATGTTGCCGTAGGCGGTGGTGGCCTGGATGGCGAGGTCGGGGGTGCCGTTGGTGTTCTGGAGTGCGTTGTGGATGCGGCCGTATCCGGTGCCGGCGTCGAGGGAGGCGGAGGTGCCGCGGGCGGCGCCGATGGTGATCTCGCCGTGTTCGGTGCGCAGTTCGACGGTCCCGGTGGTGGCTTCGGTGATGTGGAGGTCGCCCTTGTGGGTGGTGATGCGGGCGGGTCCGCCGAGGCGGCCGAGGGTGATGTCGCCGGCCTGGAGGGTGAGGGTGGCGGCGGCGGTCTCGTCGAGCTTGACGGTGGCGTGTGCGCCTTCGAAGGTGACGTCGCCGAGGCGGCCGACGCCGCGGAGCTCGCTGCTGGCGGCCTTGGCCTGGACGCGGGAGCCGGCCGGCAGCTGGACGGTGACCTCGACGGCACCGGAGTTGCCCAGGATCCGGTTCTTGGCGGGCGCGGCCTCGATCCGCAGGACCCCGTCGGTGTAGGCGATCTGGATCTGCTCGGCGGCCTTGACGTCGCGGCTCTTGGAGGCGTCCGCGGGCAGGACCTCGACGGTGGTGTCGGTGCGGTCGGCGGCGATGAAGCGGATCCGGCCGGCCGGGATGTCGAGGACGGCGGCGATCGGGGCGGGGGTCTGGAACTTCTGCATGACGGCTCTCCTTGATCCAGCTTGCTGCCGGGGCGTTTCCGACGAGAGAAACGCTACGTTGCCTTCAAGGATTCATCAACGACTTCGTTGCATGCAGATGATGTTTATGCCGTTCAGAGCCATGAAATCATTGCAATGGCCTTCGCGATTAACGCAATAATGAGCGTCGGAGCGTTGCAATGAATTGAACGTGAATGCAATGTCAGGAACATCGTCAATGCTGAAGGTGACAACGACCGAGCGTGTTCTCCGTGCCAAGCCGGCACGGATCGCGGGCGAGGGCGTCAATACGCTCCCCGCAGACTGACATTTGGAGCGAGACCTGGCCCTGGCCGAGCTGGTGGCCATCCTCGCCGGCTCGTACCGAACGGAACGGACGCACTGTGAGCCTTCGCCACATCGACCCGAAGCAGCGCGGCTTCCTCATCGTCAACTCCCACCCGGACGGGGCCGCTGAGACCGTGCACCGGATGTGGGAGCAGATCCCGCCCCGCACCGACAGCAGCAGCCCGGTGGTACTGCTCCTCGGGCACAGCGCCGGGTACGGGCTGGCCACGCTGCTGACGGGGCTGCGCCGGCACGGGATCCGGGGCGTGGGTGTCGCCTTCGAGGGTGCGGAGACCGAACGGCGCACGGCAACGGCCGGCTGGTACCGCACCGCGGCCGCCGACGCCCTGGCCCGGGCCGCCGGCCGCGACTTCGTGTTCGTCAACACCGATGCGTTCTCCCAGGCGGGCAAAGAGCAGGTGCTGGACCTGGTGGAGGAGCGGTACGGCAAAGTCGACTACCTGATCTACAGCCTGGCGGCTCCGCGCCGCACCGACCCGGCGACCGGCACGGTCCACCACTCGGTGATCAAGCCGCTTGGCGGGCGGTACGAGGCCCCGGCGCTGGACTTCTCCGGTCACATCCCGAAGGTTGCACAGGTGACCCTGGAGGCGGCCACCGACGAGGAACGGCACGCGACGGAGCAGGTGATGGGCGGCGCGGACTGGCGGCTGTGGGTGGATGCTCTGGCCGGGCGCGGCCTGCTGGCCGAGGGATTCACGACCGTGGCACTCTCCTACATCGGCTCGGAGCTGACGGCGCCCATCTACCGGCAGGGCACCATCGGTGCGGCGAAGGAGGACCTGGAGCGCACCGCCGGGCACCTGGACGCCGAGCTGGGAGACGCCGGCCGGGCGTTCACCGCGGTTGCCGGCGCGGCCGTGACGCAGGCGTCGAGCGCGATCCCGTCCATTGCCCTGTACACGGCGTTCCTGCGGACCGTACTCGGAGACGGGTTCAGGACGACGGCCGAGCAGGCCGGGGAGCTGTGGGAGCAGCTGACGGGAGCGGCGCCGCTGGTTCTCGACGAGCAGGGCCGCATCCGGCTGGACGGCTGGGAGTTGGACGACGTGGTCCAGGGCCGGGTGCGCGAGCTGTGGGCGGACCCGGAGGCCGGACTGGAGCGCGCGCAGGGCGGGGCGGACTGGTTCATGGGACAGATCCGCGAGCTGTACGGGTGGGGTGTCGAGGGTGTCGACTACGCGCGGCCCGCCGAGACGACCGTGGCCTGGCCGGCTCCCGGGCCCTGAGCCACCAGGTCTACAGCGCGAGTTCCGCGACCGTCTGGGCGCCGCTCAGTTCGCCCGTCGGGCGGAAGCCGAGGCCGGCGTAGAAGGGGGCCGGGGTGCCCGGGCCCGTTTCGTACGTGACGTACGCGCGGGTCGTGCCGCGGCGGCGGAGTTCGGTGGTGACGGCCTCGACGGCGAAGCGGCCGTAGCCCTTGGCCTGGTGGGCGGCGGAGATGTTGAGGCGCCAGATGCCCGAGCGGATGTCGGTCGGGTTCTCGGCGGGGTTCCAGGCGATGTCGAGGAAGGCCATGACGAAGCCGACCGGCTCGTCGCCGTCGACGATGAGCCGGGGCCAGGCGACGCCGGGGTGGACGTACGCCTCGGCCAGGGACTTGACCACCGGCGAGACCAGGTGCTGCTGGTCGGGGCGGACGGATATGGCGCAGGCCGCGTCGATGTTGTCGGCGGTGACCGGGACCAGGCGCAGAGACGGAGATGTGGTGCTCATGCCCGGACTCTACGAGGGCACGGGAACCGGGGTCAGCGCGGGTGCCGGGGCGCGGACCGGGCGGGTTACCGCGGTCAGGACCAGGTCGGGGCCGGCCAGCCAGCGGAACATCGTGCTCAGACCGCGCAGCGAGGAGCGCAACGGCAACTCGTACCGCCTCCATCCGCTTGCGGCGAAGTACGGGACCCCGGGATCCATTTCGAGACGGGTGTCCTTAAGCGGGTGGCCCGTACCGGCTGGTGGTTTCTCGCCTCGGCTCCTTGAACCAGTCGCTCACTGCCCCCCGAGGTACACCCGGGTGATCCCGCCTCCCAGGTCCTGGAGGGTGATGCCGATGGTCTGGAGCATGGCCCTGCGCTTGTCGCCGACGCACGGCGGGCACACGCTGCCCGTGCGCGCGTTCGGCACGGTGTCGGGACTGGGCAGACCCAGGTGTGCGAACGACACCGGGGCCGGGGGCTCCTTCGGAGGCAGCGGAGTTTGGGACTTCAGCGGCTGGTCGAGGCGCAGATCGGCTGCGATCGCCTCGGCCTCGGCGTGCGGCACGGTGAAGGAAAGGAGGTAGCTGTCGGCGTCCCAGCCGTCCACGCCCGCCCCCTTCACGTCCTGGGCGTCTGCGGGAATCTGCACGCGCAGGTACGCGGCCGCTTCCTTGCCACCCACGCCCTCCAGCCATTGCGGGACGACAGCCTGGTCGTCCTTCGGTTCCGGTACCCAGCCGGCGGCGATACCCAGCCCCACGGCCGTCATGGCCACCACGGCGACTCCGACCCCGACCGCGACCGTTCTGCGTTTCACCGGTTCTCCTCCTCGCCGCGGGACGGGTCACTGCGCGTACCATCACGGCCCGCGTCCCCCGGCGGCGCCACTTCCGCAGCAGGTGCATCGAAATCGTACGCAGTCGCCCTTCCGGGGCGCGCTTGCCTGGCGAGGTGCGCAGCGCGCCGGGTGCGCTGTCAGCGCGGCCGACCGCGGCCCGTGGACGTGGAACGTCCTACGAAAGCGTGGACGCGGAGGGTGCCGCCGTGGGGGTCAGCGCGGGTGCCGGGGTGCGGGCCGGGCGGGTTACCGCGGTCAGGATCAGGTCGGGGCCGGCCAGCCAGCGGCCCTCGTACACCGGGTGCACGGGCGGCGGGATCGGCGGGTGGAGGGTCGTCGTGAAGGTGCCCTCGGGGGAGAGGGTGAGGGTGGCGTCGCGGAAGCCGAGCCAGATGCCGGTGGCCGGGTACCAGGCCTTGTACGCCGCCTCCTTCGCGGAGAAGAAGATGCGGTCCCAGGGGAGGGAGGGGTCCGCCCCCTCCAACTCGGCCAAGTGGGTTCGCTCGGCCGGGGAAGTGATCAGGTTGAGGACGCCCTCGGGGAGCGGGCCCGCCGGTTCCGCGTCGATGCCCACGGCCGCCATCGAGGAGGCCGGGGCCGCGACCGCCGCGCGGTAGCCCTCGCAGTGGGTGATGCTGCCGACCACGCCCGCCGGCCACTGGGGGGCGCCGCCCGGGCCGGGGAGCAGGGCCACGGGGTGCCGGCCGAGGTCGGCGAGGCAGCGGCGGGCGCAGGCGCGGGCCGTCGCGAACTGGCGCCGCCGCCGCTCCCGGCGGCCCTCCATCAGGGCCGCCTCGGCCGGGAACAGCGGAGCGGGCGCCGCGTCGTCGAAGGCTTCCGATGACGTGACGCCCGGGGGGAGGAGTTCCTCGATCATCGCGAGGCGAGCTCCGACACCGCCGAGACCGCCAGGAGCGGGCGTTCCAGCGGGAGCATGTGGCCCGCCTCCGGGACGCGTTCGAAACGGGCGCCCGGTACGACCTCCGCGAGGGTCTCGGCCAGGGCGATGTCGATCACCTTGTCGAGCTCGCCGTGCAGGACCACCGCCGGGACCGTGACGGACCTCAGCGCCTCGCGCACGTCCCAGCCGCGGGTGCAGCGGAAGAACTCCGCCCGGACGTGGGGGACCGCCGCGGCGAACAGCTGCCGGTTGACGTCCCGGACCACCGGGTCCACCCCCTTGCCCATCGTGGAGCCGAGCAGTTTGCGGCCCAGCCACGGACGGCGCAGGGCCTTGGAGAAGACGGCGCTGCCCATCATCTTCACCTCGCTGTCCGGGGTGTCCTGGCCGTGCGCGGCCGTGCCCAGCAGCACCAGCCCGCGCAGCCGGGACGCCGACGGCGAGGTGGCCGCGTACGAGAGGGCCGCGAAACCGCCGCCCGAGTGGCCGACGATCACTGCCTCCCGCGCGTCCGTCTCGCCGAGGACCGCCGCCAGGTCCCCGCTCAGCCGTTCCACCGAGACCGGCGTACGGCCCAGCGTGGACGCGCCGTGACCCCGCTGGTCGTACAGGACCACCCGGTGCCCGGCCCGGATCAGCCGGTCCGCGACGGTGCCCCAGACACGGCGGGTGTGCGCCCAGCCGTGCACCAGGACCACGTCGGCGGCCGCGGGCGTGCCCGCCAGCGGGGCGAGGACGGTGACCGCGAGGTCGGCGCCGTCGTCCGTACGGACCGTCAGCTCGTGCGTGGTCTCCGCAGCCGTGGTCACCGCGGCACCGCCGACAGCTGCCGGCCCAGCGACTCGAAGGCCGCGAGGGTGGCCTTGGAGTGCTCGGCGCCCAGGTCCGCGACCTTGGACAGGAGCTTCAGCCAGCCGTGGGGGGTGCCGACGAAGTGCATGGAGATCCGGGTGCGGCCGTCCGCCAGGGGTTCGAGGCGGAAGGTGCTGGGGCCGCGGAAGACACCGTCCACGTACTCGATGTCCAGGCGGCGGCCGGGCTCCACCGCCACCGTGCGCGAGGTGAAGCGCAGCTTCAGCCCGCCCTTGTCGGAGCCCTTGGTGTGCACCGTGACGCCCACCTTGCCGCCGACCTCGTCGGGGGCGCCCGAGACCGTGGTGAACGTGTTGGCCGGCACCCACCACTTCTCGGCACCGCGGAATTCGGCGACGAGCGCGTCCCAGACGGCGTCCGCCGGGGCGTCGATCACCGCCTCGTCGATCAGGTCGTACGTCGTCATGCCCAAGCCTCCAGTGGGATACGGGGAAACGTCCAGGAAAAAAGAGCGGCGGGGACGGGGTCCCTCTCCCCGCCCCCGCCGGGACTCGTCACGCTCGGTAGGGCTGCTGCCGTCAGGCGAAGAAGCCCTGGCCGGGCGTGAAGAGGTTCTTGGGGTCGTACTTCGCCTTGGCGTTCTGGAAGCCCGACCAGCGGTTGCCGAAGTGGGCCTTCCAGTCGTCCCGGGTCATGTTCGGGATCGAACCGACCAGGTAGCGCTTGGCGCCCATGGCGCGCGCGATCTCGTACAGGCGGCGGTTCTGGGCGAGCATGCCCTGGATGTCCGCGCCCGGGTTGGGGAAGCGCAGCAGGTCGAAGAGGTAGCCGACCGACTCGTTCGGCTGGACCGCCAGCGGCCGCTTGATCTTCGAGGTGAAGTACGGGTAGAAGAGCAGGAACCCGCCGCCGAGCGAGTCGGCGTTCAGCTCGCGCTCCACCTGCTGCATGAAGGCCTTCGTCTTCGACGCCGGCAGGAACATGCTCAGCCACGGCTTGGGCTGGTACCAGTGGCCGGACTCCTTCAGGTACGCCTCGTACGCGTCGAGCCGGAACATGTACTCCCGGTACGTCACGTCCTCGATGACCGCGTCGGCCCGCACGTCCTTGAGGTCGCCGATCAGCGCGTCGCGGTTCGGCGGGGTCGTGTCGTAGGTGGCGCCGACCTCCATCTTGTAGCGCCAGCCCGAGCCGTCGGGCTTCTGCAGCATCTCGCCCGCGTGGACCTGGAACCGGCCGTCGGCCAGCACCTTCTCCGAGTCGGCGAGGTACGTCGCCACGTCGTTGTAGAAGAGGCTGAAGATGACCGAGCGCTTCGGCGCCGGGATCAGCTTGACGTTGACCCGGACGATGATGCCGACCTGGCCGCCGCCCGACAGGGCCGCGTTGAACAGGTCCGGGCGCAGCCACGGGGTGGCCGTGACCAGCTTGCCGTCGCCGGTGATGATGTCGATGGCCTGCACGGTGTCGCACAGCAGGCCGTGCTTCTGCACGGTGCCGCCGATGCCGCCGATGCTGATGGTGCCGCCGACCGAGATGTACAGGTAGTCGGGCAGCGCCGGCGGGGTCTTGCCCAGCGCCAGGGTGGCGTCGGTCAGCTGGCCCCACGTCACACCGGCCTCGACCACGGCGTAGTTCTCGCCGATGGAGAGGATCTTCGACATGCCCTTGGCGTCGATGGAGATGCCGCCCGGGACCCGGGCCTGGCCGTACACCGAGTGCGACTCGATGTCGGCGCCCGTGCCGCCCTGGCCGTTGACCGCGACCTTGATGTTGTTGGCCCGGGCGTAGTTGACGATCTTGACGATGTCGTCGATGTTGCCCGGCCGCAGGACCGCCCACGGCTTCACGCCGTCCCACAGGTGACCGAAGTCGTGGCCGAAGGAGTCGAGCGTGGCCGGGTCCGTCGTCAGGGTGCCGGCCAGACCCGGAACCGGGACGACGTTGGCGTTGCCGGCGGCCTCGGCGGCCGTCGCCCAGCTCTGGTCGACCGTGTTCCAGCCGACGACCGCGACGGCGGTGGCGGCGATGCCGCCGAGGATCCTGCGCCGCGACGGCTGCGCGGCGTCGCCCGAGGTGGTACCGGCGGTGGTTCTTGGGGTAGTGCTCATCTGGGTACGTCTCCCGATTCCCATGGCGTGGCGTACTACTGGTGAGTTACCGGCTTGCCGGTGCGCACCTGCGAGGCGAGCTGGTACTCGCTCAGGTCGAAGCGCTTGGTGGCGCCGCGGAAGCGCCAGGTGTAGGTGGGCCAGATCGACGGGTTGCGGCCGCTGGCGTCCAGGTACCAGCTCTGGCAGTTGCCCGCGTTCCACACGGTGCCGTCGAGCTTGGCGTCGAGCGCGTTGTTGTACGCGTCCTGCGCCTCCTGGCGGACCTCGACGCTGGCCAGGCCACGCTTCTCGATCTGCTTCAGCGCGTCGAGGACGTAGGCGATCTGCGCCTCGATCATCACGACCTGGGAGGAGTGCCCCAGCGTCGTGTTCGGGCCCAGCAGCATGAAGAGGTTGGGGAAGCCGGCGATGGTCGTGCCGCGGTGCGCGGACATGCCGTCCTTCCACGCCTCGCGCAGCTGCACGCCGCCCCGGCCCCAGATCCGCTTCGCGACCGGGCGGTCGGTGGCCTGGAAGCCGGTGCCCAGGATGATGGTGTCGACCTCGCGCTCGACACCGTCCTTGCCGACGATCGACTTGGCGCGGACCTCGGCGATCCCGTCGGTGACCAGGTCCACGTTGGGCTGCTGGATCGCCGGGTACCAGGTGTTGGAGAAGAGCAGCCGCTTGCAGGCCATCACGTAGTCGGGCGTGAGCTTGGCGCGCAGCGCCTCGTCCGGGACCGACTTCGTCAGGTGGTCGCTGGCCATCTTCTGCATCTTCCCGGCGACCTTCGGGCGGGCCATCACGAAGGCCAGGATCTCCCGGCCCCACATGTTGAAGTTCCGCCGGAAGTTCTGGTAGCCGGGCAGCGAGCGCAGCAGCTTGGCCTGGAGCGGGGTGGTCGGCTTGTCGTTCTTCGGGCCGACCCACGGGGGCGTGCGCTGGTAGAGGTCCAGGTGCCCGACCTCGGGCTGGATCTGCGGGACGAACTGGATGGCCGAGGCGCCCGTACCGATGACGGCGACGCGGCGGCCGGCCAGCTCGTGGTCGTGGTCCCAGTTCGAGGAGTGGAAGACCTTGCCCTCGAAGTCGCCCAGGCCCTTGATGTCCGGCACGGCCGCCTCGCTGAGGTAGCCGGTGCCGGTGACCAGGACCTGAGCGGTGTAGTCGCCCTGCGAGGTCTCGATCTTCCAGTGCCGCTCGCCGTCGTCCCAGCGGGCGGCGACCAGCTCGTGCCCGAACCGGATGTGCGGGCGCACCCCGAAGCGGTCGGCCGTGTCGCGCAGGTACGCGTACAGCTCGTCGCGCTTGCCGAAGGTGGACTTCCAGTTCGGGTTCTGGGCGAAGGAGAACGAGTAGAGGTGGGACATGACGTCGCACGCACAACCCGGATAGCTGTTGTCGCGCCAGGTGCCGCCGACCTCGTCGGCCCGCTCGAACACCAGGAAGTCGTCGATGCCCGACTGCAGCAGTCGGATGGCGGTGCCCAGGCCCGAGAAGCCGGTGCCGATGACCGCGACCCGCAGGTGGCGGGTCGGGCCGTGGCCACCGGGACGCGTCTCGGTGCCCGTGCGGGCCCCGCCGTCCTTGGCCGGTTCGAGAATGCTCGTCACGTCGGCCTCCTTAACGGCGCGTGATGGTGACGCGGAAGTTGTTGAAGAACTTGTCCTCGAGCGTGTACGCGAAGATGTCGAGGTAGCGCTCGAAGCGGGAGACGACCTCCTCGCCCTCCAGGGCCACGGCCTCGTCCCGGCGCTCGGCCAGCAGGACCAGCCAGGCGCGGCAGGCCATCGCGAAGGACTCGCGCTCGTTGACGACCTCGTCGATCTCGAAGAGGCCCTCGGCGGCGGCGCTCAGCTCGTGCAGGTGCGGGATGTGGCAGCCCTCGAACTCGGAGCGCTGGAGGAACTTCAGGTCGTCGAGGAGCGCGCGGTTCATCGGCAGCGCCTCGGCGGTCATGGTGTGCAGCACGAACTTCGCGCCCGGGTTCAGGGCGTTCGCGACCTGCTGGAAGAAGTACCGGTAGCGCTTGGTGCGCTCCTTCGGCGGCAGGTTGGAGGAGACGAAGTGCTCCAGCGCGTTGATGCAGAACGCGGCGTCGTACTTCTCGCTGTCGTCGGCGACCTTGTAGTCGGCCCAGCTCTGGACCAGCGTGGTGATCTTCGGGTTGTTCAGCCCGTCGATGAACGCTTCCTGGGTGCGGGACAGGGTCAGGCCGACGGCCTGCTCCGCGCCGTGCACGGTGGTGAGGCGGTTGAGCATGGTGCCCCAGCCGCAGCCGATGTCCAGGACGCGCTTGGTGGAGCCGGCCTTGACGCCCGCGAGCTCGGCGAACTTGTCGAGCTTGCGCTCCTGGGCCTCGTCGAGAGTGGCGACCAGGTCCTCGCCGTCTTCCCAGTAGCCGCCGGAGTACATCATCGTGGGGCCCAGCAGGAGCCGGTAGAAATCGTTGCTGACCTCATAGTGGTGCCTGATCGCATCGACCTCGGGGTCCACCGACTTGGGGGCGACCGTTGTCATCCTGATCCTCTTTCCTGCGTGTCCGGCGGGCCGTGTTTTCCGAATTCGCGTCGAGAAAACCGGATGCCCCGCAAGGCGTGCGCAAGACGGCCCGCATTCGCGATCCGGCGCCGTGTTGCGCGTTCCTTGCGGGGGCGGGGCTTTCATCACTCTCGAAAACCAGACACGCACTGCCGAGTTGCATTGCCGAGAGAGGACCGACCCCATGTCGCTGCCCACCATCGAAGAACTGGCGAGCCAGCTCGAGGCCGTCTCGGGTGCCGCGGAGGTCAGCCCCGACGCCCCGCTCCAGCACATCGCGGACGTCGACTCGCTGGACCTGATGGAGTGGCTGTACGGCTTCCAGAACCAGTACCCGCACATCCCGGCCGACGAGTCGCTCTTCGCCGACCTCGACGACACGACCACGCTGCGTGACGTGTACGCGAAGATCGTCGATCTCGTCCCGGCTCAGGCGTAGCGAGGGGTGACGTGACCGGCTTCGACATCACCGGGTGGGGCATGTCCGTACCCGAACGCATCGTCACCAGTGCCGAACTCGCCGAGCGCTTCGGCGTGGACGAGCACTGGGTCGTCAGCCGCTGCGGCATCCGCGAGCGGCGGGCGGTCAACCCGGGGCAGACCACCGCCTCCCTGGCCGTCGAGGCCGGCCGGCGCGCGCTGGACAAGGCGGGCCTGACCGGCGCCGACATCGCCCACCTCATCGTCGCGACGGCCACGCCCGAGCAGCCGTCGCCGGCGACCTCCGCGTTCGTCCACCACGAACTGGGCATCGCGGGCAGCGCGCACGACGTCAACTCCGAGTGCGCGGGCTTCGTCTACGGGCTGGTGTCGGCCATGGCGCTGATCGCCATCGACCCCCGCCCGATCCTGCTCATCGGCTCCGACACCCACACCCTGACGGCCAACCCGGCCGACCGGGACCTGTCCATCCTCGTCGGCGACGGCGCGGGTGCGATCGTCCTCCAGCCGGGTCCGGAGAACCGGGTCAAGGCCTGGAACCTGGGCGCCGACGGCTCCTGCACCGGCTCCCTCAAGGTGCTCGCCGGCGGCAGCCGGATGCCCACCACCCAGGAGACGCTGGACGCGGGCCTGCACTACGCGCAGATCAACGGCAACGAGATCTACCTCAACGCTGTCCGCTACACCGTCCGCACGGTGCGCGAGACGCTGGAGAACGCCAAGGTGGACGCGGCCGACATCGACCACGTCGTGCCGCACCAGGCGAACATCCGGATCATCAACTCGATCCTGTCGCACACCGGGCTCCGCCAGGAGGCCCTGATCACCAACCTCCAGAAGTACGGGAACACCGCCTCGGCGTCGATCCCGATCGCGCTGACCGAGGCCCTCGACGAGGGCCGCATCAAGGCCGGCGACAAGGTCCTGCTGGCCGGCTTCGGAGCCGGTATGACCTGGGGTTCGATCCTGATGGAGTGGGGCGGTGTCGCGGCATGAGCAAGAACGGTGCGGGCGTGCGGCCCGAATCCCCGGTCGCGCTCGTGACCGGCGCCTCGGGCGGCCTCGGCCAGGCCCTGGCGCTGGAACTGGACGCGCTGGGCTGCCGGGTCGCGGTCCACTACAACAGCTCCCGGGAGGGAGCCGAGGCCGTACGGGAGAAGCTGACCAACCCGTCGGTGCTGGTCACCGGTGACGTCGGTTCGTGGGAGGCCACCCAGGCCATCCACGCGCAGATCTCCGAAGAGCTCGGCCCGGTGGACGTGCTCGTCAACAACGGGGCCATCCGCAAGGACAGCCTGATGGCGATGCAGAACCCGGCGGACTGGGCGCAGGTCATCCAGACCAACCTGATCGGCTCGTTCCACACCGCCCGGGTCTCGGTGCCGCACATGCTGCGGCAGCGCTGGGGCCGGGTGATCAACATCGTGTCCCCGTCGGGCATCATCGCGACGGCCGGCCAGACCGCCTACTCGGCCTCCAAGGCGGGGCTGATCGGCTTCACCCGCACCCTCGCCTCGGAGTGCGGCCGGCGCGGGGTGACGGTGAACGCGCTGTCCCCCGGCTTCATGATCACCGGCATGACCAACACCCTGCCGGACCGGGTGATCGAGGGCATGGAGGACAAGGCCCCCATCCCCCGCTTCGTCACGGTGGAGGAGGTCGCGCGCAGCGTCGGCCTCTTCCTCGACCAGGACTGCATGACGGGCCAGGTCATCAGCATCGACAGCGGCGTATCCATCACCTGATCCCCCGCCGCTCACCCCGGCCCCGGCCTTCCCTTCCCCCCACAGGGAGGCCGGGGCCGCCCGTCGTCGGCCCCCTTCCCGCGGGGGAGCCGGCGTACGGGCATGCCTGAGGGCACCTCCGGGCACGCCTCCGGGCACGCGAAGGCCGCCGCCACGCACAGCGTGGCGGCGGCCTTTCGCCGTTGTCGGATCAGGCGGCGGGCGAGGACGCCACGCCGTGGGTGACGCAGCCGTGCTCGGCGAGCGAGCAGGGGCGTGGCACCGGCACGCGGTGGTCCACCTCGAAGACCCCCATCAGCACCGGGTCCAGGCAGGTGAGGGAGGGTGCGGCCGCCCGGGGTTCGGGGGTGCGCAGCAGTTCCAGGTACGCGGCCTCCGTCTCGGGCGCCGGGTCGATGCCCAGCTCCTCCGCCAGCACCTCACGCAACTGCTGGTAGCTGCGCAGCGCTTCCGCGCGGTTGCCGGCCCGGGTGTGGGCCGCCATCCGGCAGCGGTAGGCGCTCTCCCGGAACGGGGCGCGGCGCACGGCCTCCTCCGCGTACCGCAGGGCGTGGTGCTCGTCGCCCAGCGCGGAGGAGGACAGGCTCGCCGTCTCCAGTGCCTTCAGGCGCAGCTCCTCCAGCTGTTCGCGCATCGCGTTGACCCATTCGCCCTCGTGGGAGGGCAGGAACGAGCCGCGCAGGTTCGACACCGCGCCGGCCGCGAGCTGTTGGGCGACCGCGTAGGCGCCCTCCGCGTACGCCTCGGAGGCCTCGGTCACCGCGGTTTCCGCCACCTCCACGTCCACGGCCACGTCCTGCGGCACCCGCAGGAGGTAGCGGCCGCCCTGTGCGACCAGGGGAGTGACCCCCGGCTGGTCCTGCGGTGTCGTGACGAACGTACGCACCCGGCTGACGAGGCTGCGCAGTGCGGAAGCCCAGGTGTCCGGGAGGCCCTCGGGCCAGATGGTCTCTGCCAGTTGGTCACGGTCCGTGCCCTCGGCCCGCTCGATGAGGAGCCGGGCGAAGGCAACCTGCGCCTGGGCGCTCGAGAGGTGTTGAGGCGGTGCTCCGTCCGGCTCGATCGTGACAAGACCTATCAGTCTGATCAGCACTATGCACTCTCCGAAACGGTCGCTTCCGGCCGTGTCCCCCATGGTGTCGTGCGATTCAGAGGATACCGGCGGGCCTTCTCGGGATGTCAACAGCGGCCCGCAAACATTCCCTTCCGAATAAAACCCCAGGTCCGGGCATCCTTTTTCGCTTTTCGAGCGCGGCTGTGGTCCCGCTCCGGGCGCGCTGTGGTCCCGCTCCGGTCCGGCTCTTGCGCCGCTATTGCGCCCCCCGAGCCTTAATGGAATTCCACTAGAGCCCCGCCGGAAAAACAGCGGGGCGCCGATGGAGTTCCGGGACCGCCGGACGATCGCGATGAGGAGAAGCACGTGAACGCATCCGCCGCCTGGGACCGTCTCGAACCGAAGCTGGCGTACTTCCGCGACCGGGTCCGGCACCTGGAGTACGAGCCGGGCCGCAAGAACAGCTTCGTCGCCTACACCGCCGAGCGGGACTCCGCCTATGCGGACCAGGACGGTCGCCGGCTGCTGATGATGTCCGGCTACTCCTACCTCGGGCTCGCCGGCGACGAGCGGGTCGTAGCGGCCGCCAAGGCCGCCGTCGACCTCTACGGCACCGGCAACCACGGCGTGCGGGCCCTGGCCGGCACCACCCCGCTGCACGAGGAGCTGGAGGCCGAGGTCGCCAAGGTCGCCGGCCGCGAGAAGGCCCTGGTCTTCGGCTCCGGGTACGCCGCGAACACGGGCACCGTCGGCGCGATCGTCGGCCCCGGCGACACCGTCTTCATCGACAAGTACGACCACGCCAGCATCGTCGACGGCTGCAAGCTCTCCGGCGCCACCGTCACCCGCTTCCGCCACAACGACGTCGCCCACCTGGAGCGCCGCCTCGCCGCCGCCCCCGACACCGGCGTACGCCTCGTCATCGTCGACAGCGTCTACTCCATGGACGGCGACATCGCCCCCCTGGTCGACCTGCGCAAGGTCTGCGACGCCCACAACGCGCTGCTGATGGTCGACGAGGCACACGCGCTCGGCGTCATCGGCGCCACCGGCAAGGGCATCGAGGAGCACTTCAACTACGAGGTGAAGGTCGACGTCAAGCTCGGCACCCTCTCCAAGGCCATCCCCTCCATGGGCGGCTGGGTCGCCGGCTCCGCCGACTTCATCCACCACCTGCGCTACGCGGCCCGCCCCTTCCTCTTCTCCGCCGCCCTCGGCGGGGCGCAGACCGGCGCCGCCCTGGAGTCCCTGCGGATCATGCAGCGCGAGCCGGAGCGCGTGCGGTTCATCCAGCGCGAGTCCGAGCGCTTCCGCGGGCTCCTCAACGAGGCCGGCATCTCCACCGTCGACAGCGAGACCGCGGTCGTCCCCGTCATCGCCGGTTCCGACGAGTCCGCCTACGACCTGGCGACCGTCCTGCGCAAGAACGGCGCGATCGGACTGCCGGTGGTCACCCCCGCCGTCCCCAACGACCTGGCCCGGCTGCGCATCGCCATCACCGCCGCGCACACCACGTCCGACCTCGACTTCGCCGCCGAGGCCCTCATCAAGTCGGCCCGCGAGTGCCGGATCATCTGACCGCCCTCGCGACGACCGCTCAGACGCCTTAGGGAGCAGACATGCCTGGACCGTCCAGGGGCAGTTCGGCGCAGCCGCCCGTAGCCATCACCGGCATGGGTGTGGTCACCCCCGGCGGGTGCACCCCGGACGAGCTGTGGCACACGCTGCGGGCCGGCCGGTCCACCGCCGCCGAGCTCACCCACATCGACCTCAGCCGCCACCGGGTGCGGATCGGCTGCCGCGTCCGCGGCCTCGACGGCCTCGCCGGGCTCGTCCCGGCCAAGGAAGCCCGCCGGATGGACCCCTTCGCCCACTACGGCACGGCCGCGGCCCTCGCCGCCCACCTCGACGCGGGATCGCCCACCGTGGAGTCGGGCCGCACCGCCATCGTCGTCGGCAACGCCGTCGGCGGCCGCGCCACCAGCGACCTGGAGTCCGCCCACTTCACCGAAGGCGGCCCGGCGCGGGTCAACCCGCTGATGCCGCTGATGACGATGCCCAACGCGGCCGCCGCCCAGATCGCCATCCGGCTCGGCTGGACCGGTCCCGCCCTGACCGTCGCCAACACCTGCGCCAGCGGTGCCGACGCCATCGGCCACGCCCTGATGCTGCTCCAGACCGGCCGCGCCGACCTGGTCATCGCGGGCGGCACCGAGCACACCCTCACCCCGGTCACCCTGGCCGGCTTCGGGAACCTGAGCGCGGTCTCCTTCCGCAACGACGACCCGGAGCACGCCTCGCGCCCCTTCGACAAGGACCGCGACGGCTTCGTGATGGGCGAGGGAGCCGGGTTCGTCGTACTGGAACGGCTGGAGGACGCGAAGGCGCGCGGGGCGAAGACCTACGGGATCGTCGCCGGCTACGCCGCCACCGCCGACGCCCACCACCTCGCGATGCCGCTCCCCGACGGCGCCGGAGCCGCGGCCGCCATGGCCGGAGCCATCGCCGACGCCGGCCTCGACCCCTCCGACATCGTGCACGTCAACGCGCACGGCACCTCCACCCCGTACAACGACCGGTCCGAGGCCGCCGCGCTCACCAAGGTGTTCGGCACCGCCCAGCCGCCCGTCACCGCCCCCAAGTCGGTCATCGGCCACCTGATCGGCGCCGCCGGGGCCGTCGAACTCATCGCCACCGTGCAGGCCATGCGGCACTGCGAGGTGCCGCCCACCGCCAACCACGAACAGCTGGAGCCAGGAATGGACATCGACGTCGTCCACGGCGCACCGCGCGCCGTGCCCTCGGGGCCCGCGATCACGAACTCCTTCGGGTTCGGCGGCCACAACTCCTCCGTGGTGGTGACGCCGGTATGACGACCCTCTCGCTGCCCTCCCCGGTGCGGACGCTCACCGTCACCGAGCCCGAGATCACCGACTACCGCGGCGCCGCCCGGCGCGGACTGCCCACCGCCCGCCCCGGCCAGGCCTCGCCCGTCCACACCTTCGTCCTCGCCCACACGGTCGCCGAGCAGACCGTCGCCGCGCTCACCGAAGCCGAGCCCGGCCCGGTCTCCGTGGTCCACCTCGGCCAGGACATCCGCACCGTGCGGCCGGTCCGCCCCGGCGAGGAGGTGACCGTACGCCTGGACGTGCTCGGCATCCGCAAGGAGCCGCGCGGCGCCCGGATCGCGCTGCGGGTCCGGCTGACCGGCGAGGACGGCCCGGAGCCGTTCGCGGAACTGGTCATCTCCGCCCTGCTGGTCGGCGCGACCCTGCTGGAGCCGTTCGGCGACATCGCCGGCGGCCCCGCCGCCCCTACCCCGCTGGGAGCCGGCGAACCGCAGAGCGCGGTGCACGAGCTGACCACCGACTGGATCAGCACCTACGCCCACGCCTCCGGCGACCTGAACCCCATCCACCTCGACGAGGAGGCGGCCCGCGGGGCCGGCTTCGACACCGTCATCGCGCACGGCATGAGCGTCGTCGCCCTCGCCGTGGAGGAGGCCGTGGACCGCTTCGCGGACGGCGACTCCGCCCGGGTGCGCGGCCTCGGCTGCCGCTTCTCGGCCCCCGTGCCCCCCGGCATCCCGCTGGAGATCGCCCTCCAGCCCGACGCCGAGGCCCGCGTCGTCCGCTTCACCTGCAAGACGCCCAAGGGCGCCGCCGTGAAGTCCGGCTGGATCGAGTTCGCCGCCCCGGCGGAAGGAGGCCCCCGATGACCGCGCCCCACACGGCCGGCGCCGAGGGGCAGGCCGCCGCCACCGTCGAACTCGGCCTGATCGGGGGCTTCCTGACCCAGGTCCGCGACCGCCCGCACGCCACCGCGCTCCTCTTCAACGGGGAGGAGACCTCCTACCGCGAGCTGTACGAGCTCGCCGGGAAGGAACGCGACCGGCTCGCGCTCCTGGACCTCGCCCCCGGGGTGCCGGTCGGCGTCCTCGCCGACAAGTCCCCCGCCGCGGTGGCCCTCGTACTGGCCTGCCTGCTGGCGCGGCGGCCGCTGCTGCTGCCGTCCCCCGCCCTCGCCGACACCCTGCTCGCCGACCTCTTCGCCCAGGCCGGCTGCGCCGTGGTCCTCGCCCCCGGCGGTGAGCCCGCCCGCGTCGCCCCCAACCCGCAGGTCGCGGCGCGGCCGCTGCCGGCCGACGAGGCCGCCGAGGTGGCCTTCATGCTCACCACCTCCGGCTCCACCAGCCTGCCGAAGATCGTCCCGCTGGGACTGGACGGCGTGGACCGGTTCACCCGGTGGGCCGGCCGGGCCTTCGGGATCGGCCCCGGCCGCACCGTCCTCAACTACGCCCCCCTCAACTTCGACCTGTGCCTCCTCGACGTCTGGACCACCCTGGCCCGCGGCGGACGCGTGGTCCTCGTCGACCCGGCGCTGGCCGCCCACGGCCGCCACCTGCGCGACCTGGTCCTGCGCCACGAGGTCGACGTCCTCCAGGCCGTCCCGATGGCCTTCGGGCTCCTGCAGGACGCGGCCGCCAAGACCGGCGACACCTTCCCCGGCGTCGAGCACGTCATGTTCACCGGCGACGCGATCCCCGACCGCACCTTCGCCGCGCTGCCCCAGCTCTTCCCCAAGGCCCGCATCCACAACATCTACGGCTGCACGGAGACCAACGACAGCTTCGTCCACGAGGTCGACACGTCGGCCACCGCCTTCCCGCCCGTACCCATCGGCCGCCCGCTGCCCGGCGTGCACGCCCTCGTCATCGACCCCGAGACCAACGCCCTCGTCGAAGGGCCCGGCAGCGGAGAACTCTTCGTCTCCACGCCCTTCCAGACCCGCGGCTACCTCGACCGCACCCGCCACGCCGACAAGTTCACCGGGCACCCGCTCGGCCTCGACGACCGCCGCTGGTTCCGCACCGGCGACCTCGTACGGCGCGACGCCACCGGCACCCTGCACCTGACCGGACGCACCGACTTCCAGGTCAAGGTGCGCGGAGTCGCCGTCAACACCGCCGAGATCGAACGGGTCCTCCAGGAACACCCCGGAGTGCTGGAGGCGGGCGTCGCCGCCCTGCCCGACCCGATCGCCGGCAAGCGGCTCGTCGCCGGCGTCCAGCGCGCCCCCGGCTCCCACCTGACCGGCCTGCAGCTGCGCACGCACTGCGCCCGGCACCTGCCGAGGGCCGCCGTACCCCACCAGCTCACCCTCACCGACGCGCCGTTGCCGAAGACGGCCACCGGAAAGGTCGACCGCAAGGCGCTCGACCGCCTCGACCAGTCGATCCCCGCCACCACACCCGCAGCCACACCTCTCGCCGAAGGAATCCCGTCATGAGCAACGTCGACACCATCAAGAACTTCGTCATCACCGAGTTCCTCCCGGGCACCGCGGCCGGTGAGCTCGCGGTCGACCACGACCTGCTCAACGACGGGGTCATCGACAGCCTGGGCGTCCTCAAGCTCATCGCCTGGGTCGAGGACCGCTTCGAGCTCGCCATCGGCGACGCCGACCTGGACCCCAACAACTTCCGCAGCGTCGAGGCGATCGACACCTTCATCGCCGAGTCCCGCCGCACCGCGGCCGCCTAGCACCTCCCCCCACCCGACGGAGACGAGACGGAGACCAGCCGTGCATGACGCACTCACCGGCCTGCTGGCGCAGCAGGCCCCGGTCGGCCGCGAGACCTGGCGGTCCTGGTGGGACCAGCTCGGCGACGGCGGCCTGGACAAGGCCGAGGTCGTCGCCCTGCTGGCCTCCCTGACCAGCCGGCTGCCGGACCACGAGACCCTGCGCCACCTGCTGGACTCGCTCGCCGAGCGCCGGCCGGCGGCGGCGGTGACCACCTCCTGGGAGGGCACCGTGAACGTCGTCGGCACCGGCGGCGGGCCCAGGACCTTCAACATCTCCACCGCCGCGGCGTTCGTCGCCGCGGCGGCCGGGGTCAAGGTCGTCAAAACGGGCTCCCGCGCCTACACCAGCTCGCTCGGCTCCGTCGACCTGCTGGAACGGCTCGGTGTCCGTCTCACCTCCTCCTACGCACAGACCGAGGACACCCTCGCCGAGTACGGGATCGCCTTCGCCGGGCCGTTCGTCTACCCGGCGCAGCTGACCCGGCTGGCGCGGACCGTGGCCCCGTACAGCATGAAGCCGTTCGGCCGCTTCCTGAACGCGCTGGGCCCCTTCCTCGCCCACCTGCCGGTGACCGCCCAGGTCACCGGGGTCTCGGCGGCCGCGCCGCTCGACACGCTGCGGCAGCTCGCCGCGAGCACCACCACCCGCCGGATCTGGCTGACCTCGAACGACACCGGCGCGGACGAGCTGCTGCCCTTCGCGACCAACACCGTCCACGGGGAGCGGGCGCAGACCCGGATCATCCGGCCGGGCGAACTCACCCCGGGCGACGGCTCCTTCGGGGACCTGCGGCCGGCCGCCGACCCGGCCGGGGCGGTGGAGCACTTCCTCTCCGTCCTGTCCGGCACGGCGGGCCGGGTGGCCACCCGCACGGTCTGCCTGGGCGCGGCCGCCCTGGTGGTGGCCTCCGGCACCCGCCGGGACTGGCTCTCGGCGGTCTCCGTCGCCGAGGAGGCGGTCCGCTCCGGCGCCGCCCGCGACCTGGCGCAGCGCCTGGCGGCCGCCCCGGCCCCGGCCCGCGCCCCGCGCACCCTGGCGGTGGCCGGTGCCTAGGCCCGCGGCGCTGACGCTGCACACCCCGGACACGCCGCCGGCCGCCAAACGGGCGGGGACCGCCACGGCCTCGACCCCGGCGGCCGCCCCCGCCCCCTTCTTCCCGGCCCGGCGGCCCGGCGGAGCACCCGGCCTGGCGCTGTTCCTCAACGCCGGGGACCCCCCGCTCCCCGTCCTGCGCGACCTGGTCCTGATGCTCGACGAGGAGGGCGTGGACTGCCTCGAACTGGCCGTCCCGTTCCCCGACTCGGTCACCGACGGCCCGGTCATCCGCCGCTCGGCCCGCCGGGCACTGGACCGCGGCGTCGGCCTCGTCGACGTACTCGAGTTCATCGCGGACGTACGGCCGAAGCTGGCGCACCTGCGGATCGCCCTGCTCGCCGACTGGAGCCACTCCCTCAAGCACCGGGACCTGGCTGCCGTCACCCGCGAGATCGCCGGGGCGGGCGCGGACGGACTCCTCGTCCACGCGCTCCCCCCGCGGCTGCGCGAGACGCACCTGGCGTCGGCCGCGGCGGCCGGACTGCCGGTCGTCACCACCTGCTACACCAAGAGCCCGTCCGAGACGCAGGCCCAGGCGGCCGCACAGGCCTCCGCCTACCTCTACCTCGTCGCCCACTACGGACGCAGCGGGACCGCACCCGCCGCCGGCCATGCCGCGCTGGCGCAGACGGTCGCCGGACTCCGGGCGCACACGACGTCCCCGATCGCCGTCGGATTCGGGGTCAGCACACGGCAGGACGTGGAGGCCGTCGGGGCCGCCGGCGCCGACGCCGCGATCATCGGCTCCGCCGCCGTCGCCGCCATCGAGCGGGCGCAGGAGGCCGGCACCGATGTGACCGAGGCCTTCCGCGGGTTCGTCCGCTCGGTCCTGCCCACCGCACCACCGCGGTCCGCACCACCGCACGACGCACCACCGCACCGAACCGCCTGACCGGCGGGGAAGAGAGCTCCACCCCTCATCCGAAACATCCGAGCACCACCCTCACACCGGGAGATTGCCATGATCGTTCGCGACATCGAGTCCGTGAAGACCGTCGAGTGGGGCAACGGCCTCAGCCGCCGCTTCCTCCTCGCCGAGGACGGCCTGGGCTACTCGCTCACCGACACCACCGTGCTGGCCGGCACCAAGTCCCGCCTGGAGTACGTCAACCACCTCGAGGCCTGCTACTGCATCGAGGGCTCCGGCGAGGTCATCGAGCTCGACGGCACCTCGCACGAGATAGTCCCCGGCCGGATGTACGCCCTGGACCAGCACGACGCCCACTACCTCGTCGCCAGCCCGCACGAGGACCTGCGCCTGGTCTGCGTCTTCTCGCCCGCGCTGCGCGGCGACGAGGTCCACAGCCTCGACGCCCACAGCTCCTCCGCCTACTGAGGCGGCACGCGCCGCACCACTCACCCGCACCATCACCGAATCAAAAGGGGTCCGCCGTGATCCGTTGGAACGCCGACCAGGCAGATCTGCGCGAAGGCCTGGAGAGGTGGGGAGACGCACTCAGCGCAGACCACATCGAGCTCGACGAGCAGTCCGCCTTCTCGGAGGACAAGTGGAAGCTCGTCCAGAAGACCGGGATCCTCTCACTGCCCTTCGACGAGGACCACGGAGGCCTCGGGCAGTCGATCCTCAGCACCATGTACGTGCTGGAAGGCCTCGGCGAGTACAACCGGGACTCGGGCCTCAGCTTCTCGGTCACCACGTCCATCTGCTCCACCGGAATACCGCTCCAGCAGTTCGGCACCGTCGAGCAGAAGGAGCGCTGGCTGCCCCTGATCTGCTCGGGCGAGGCGATCGGCGCCCACGCCATCACCGAGGCCGAGGGCGGCTCGGACGCCATGGCGATGACCACCAGGGCCGTGCGTGACGGGGACGACTTCGTCATCAACGGCAGCAAGGTCTTCGTCAGCAACGGACCGGTCGCCGACGTGATCGTGGTCTACGCCCGGACCCACCCGGACGGCGGCCCGCTCGGGACGACGGCGTTCCTGGTGGACCGCAGGACCCCCGGCATCACGGCCGGCAAGCCCATCAAGAAGATGGGTCTGCGGACCTCGCCGATCAGCGAGCTGTTCTTCGACGACGTACGGGTGCCCAGGAGCGCGGTGCTCGGCCGGGTCGGAGGCGGGTTCCTCGTCATGGACCACGTGATGAAGCGGGAGATCCTCTTCTCCTTCATCGTCAACGTGGGCGAGATGCAGCACCGGCTGGACCGTTGTGTCGAATACGCGAAGACGCGCAAGTCGTTCGGAAAGGCGATCGGTTCGTACCAGACGATCGCCAACAAGATCGTCGACATGAAGATCCAGCTGGAGACCGCCCGCAAGTGGCTCTACGACACGGGCGAGAAGCTGCAGGCCGGCGAGAACGTCACCCAGGACCTCGCCATCGCCAAGCTCGCCACCAGTGAGGCCAACCTGGCGAGCAGCCTGTCCGCCGTGCAGATCTTCGGCGGCCACGGCTACATGGCGGAGTTCGGCCTGGAGCAGGAAGTGCGCAACGCCGTCGGCGGCACGATCTACTCCGGTTCGAACGAGATCCAGTACAACCGCATCGCCTCCACGCTGGGGCTGGGCAAGTGAGCACCACCACCCGCCCGTTGTCCCGGACGCTGCTGAAGGTCTGCGGGGCCACCGCCCCGCAGGACATCGAGGCGGCGGCGGCCGCCGGGGCGGACTGCGTCGGCCTGTGGCACGGCGTACCCGGCGGCCCGTCGGAGCTGGACCAGGACGGGCTCGCCGCCCTCGCGGCGGCGGCCCGTTCGGCCGGCCTCCTGCCGGTCCTGGTGACGTTCCTGGCCGACGCCGGTGAACTGGCCGCGATCGTGCGGCGCACCGGGGCCGGCTGGGTCCAGCTGCACGCCTACCAGCCGCCGGCCGTCGTACGGGCGCTGCGCGAGGCGCTCCCGGCGGAGGTCGGCATCGTCAAGGTGCTGCACGTCGAGGAGGGCGGGGGCTGTGTGGAACGGCCGCTGATCGGCGCGTACGACCGGGCCGGCACCGACCTCTTCCTCCTCGACACCGCCACCGGGGACGGCCGGATCGGCAGCACCGGCCGGACCCTCGACCCGGAGCGCGTCACGGCCCTGCTGCCGCGGCTGACCCGCCCGTTCCTGCTGGCCGGGGGCCTGACCCCGGGCAACCGGCCGGCGTACGAGGAGGTCGTGCGCCACCCCGGCTTCCGCGGCATCGACGTGGACACCGCGGCGCGCGACGGGGCGACCGGCGGCTTCGGCGTCCCGCAGATCGCCGCCCTGGCCCGCGCCTGGCGCACGGGCGCCCGTACGGCTCGTATCCCCGACCACCCCCAGCTGGAGCTGTCGCGATGACGAAGCAGAACCGGACCGGCTTCCCTTTTCTCGAGGCCCTCCTGGCCTCCCGGACCCCCGTGGTGATGGAGGTGAAGCGGCGGGACGCCCACGGCTACGACCTGGTCGGCGGCCGGACCCCCGCCGCGATCGTGGGGGCGTACGAGACGGCGGGCGCCCCCTGCATCTCCGTGGTGACGGGCCGCTGGTTCGGCGGCTCGCCGGCGCTGCTGCGGGACGTGGCGGCGCTGACCGACCTGCCGCTCCTCCAGAAGGACTTCATCACCAGGAAGGACCAGATCCGCACGGCGAAGGAGCTCGGGGCGTCGGCGGTGCTGCTGACGGCGGCGCTGCTGCCCGCGTCGAGCATGCGGACGCTGGTGACGGAGTGCCTGCTGACCGGGCTCACCCCCTTCGTCGAGATCACGAACGAGGCCGAGCTGGAATCGGTCCACCTCCCCGAGGAGTGCGTGATCGCGGTCAACAACAAGGACATCAAGACGCGGGAGCGCGGCGCCGGAGACCTGGGCCGCTCCCTGGACCTGCTGCCGGCGGTCCGCGCGGCCGGCGCCGCCTGCCCGGTGAGCGCGAGCGGCATCGACGGCCCGGAGACCGCCGCCGAACTGCTGGACGCCGGCTTCGGGGGCCTGCTGGTCGGCACCTCGCTGCTGCGGACCGGCTCGCCGGCGGTGTGGGTGGACGCGATGGACGGCGCGCGGAAGGGGCTGGCGGTCCGATGACGACGCTGACGACGCAGCTGGCGGCCCAAGTCACCGCCCAGGTGGCCGCGCAGGTGACGGCGCTGCCGGGCGGGGTGCGCCCGTACCGGCTGAACGCGGCCGGGATCCCGCTCTCGGCGCTCCTGGCCCTGCCGGAGGGCGGGCAGCCGCCCCGCTCCACGATCCTGGCGATCCACGGCCGGGGCATGCGGGCGGCGTACTGGAACTCCTTCGTCCCCCTGGCCACGAGCCTGGGCCACGCGGTCCTGGCCGTCGACCGGCCGGGATACGGGGCCTCGGCGGACCTGCTGCCCGAAGGCCAGACCCTGGCCGGCCAGGCGGAAACCCTCCACGCGGCCCTGAAGGAGCACGCCGCCGAGCACGACATCGGCGCGGGCGTCTTCCTGCTGGGCCACTCCGACGGCGGCAAGGTCGCCCTCCACACGGCGGCCACGGACGGCGGCGTCCCGCTGCTGGGCCTGGACGCCTCCGGGGTCGGCTACCGGTACAACCCGGAGGCCCTGCACTTCCCCTCGACGCTGGGCGGCGGCGCCACCAAGCTCAACTGGGGCCCGCTGAACCTCTACCCGCGCGGCACCTTCCAGGCGAGCCGCACCCTGCTGTCCCCGACCCCGCCGCGCGAGTCGGCGGAAACCCTGCGCTGGCCCGGCCAGTACGCGGAACTGGCCCCGCGCGTCCGCGTCCCGGTCCGCCTCACGTTCGCGGAGTACGAGGCCTGGTGGGACCTGGACGCCCGCACCCTGGCGGCGATGACCGCCCGCCTGACGGCCGCCCCGTCGGTGGCGCTCGACCACCTCCCCGCCTCGGGCCACAACATCAGCCTGGGCCACACCGCGGCCGCCTACCACCTGCGGGTCCTGACCTTCCTGGAGGACTGCCTCCTGGGCGCGCGCGCCTAGCCGCCGCTCCGCTGCCGGACCGTCCGGTACAGCCGGTCGATGAGGTGACCCTTGCGCTCGATCGTCACGTCGAAGTACGCCGCGCTGCGCGCGGAGCGGCACACGCCCTGCACGGTGTCCTTGGCCGCGCGCTTCAGCTCGACCGCCTCTGCCGCGAGCCGCAGGAGCGTCTCCTCCAGCTTCGGGTGGCCGAGGACGAAGGACTTCAGCTCCTTGCCGGACGGGTCAGGGGGTGCGGAGCCGTCGTCGAGGAGTTCGAGGAACACCCGGTTTCCCAAGCCGTCGAAGTCCTCGTGGGCGTTGGCGCCGCCGAAGTCGGGCACGAGGTCGGTCAGGTCGTTGAACAGCTGGCTCGCCAGCCCGAGCCCGCGCATGGCGTCGTCCAGCGCGCGCCGTTCGTCCTCGACGACGTCCAGGGCCGCCACCGCCGCGTCGAGCGGCATCCGGAACAGCGTCCCGGTCTTGAGGGAGGCCATCGACTCCCAGAACTCGACGCGCGCGGCGTGGGGCGCGGCCGCCAGCTCGGCGCGGGTGACCGACGAGCGAGTCGACATGTCGACGGCCTGGCCGGTCAGGCCGTGGCCGACCGCCCGCACGAGGCTCTCCACGACGGCCGGATCGGCCGCGTGCAGCAGCGCGGCGGTGATCAGCCAGGAGCCGGCGTTGAGGGCGAGCGGTACGCCGTGGGTGACGTGGAGCGCGGCCTCGCCGTAGCGGATGCCGCTGCCGTCCTGGATGTCGTCGATCGCGACGGCGGCCTTCAACAGGATCCGCACCGCCACGGCGGCCCGCCGCACCGCCGCCCATTCCTCCGGGGAATCCCCGGGCCCGATCTCATCGGGGAAACCCCGGTAGTTCCGGTAGGCCCAGAACACCATCGAAGGGCGCAGCGGGGCCCTGCCGCCCGCGGGCGGCAGGGCCTCCTGCCCCGCCTTGGAGCCGAGGGCGTCCGCGACCGGCCGGTACAGGGACCGCCGCAGCGCGTCCTCGTACACGGATGCCCGCGCACCCGGGTGCGCCCGCCCCGGTGCGACGGCCGGCGAACCGAGGAACCGGGCCAGGTCCTCCTCCAGCAGCGCGGCGTCCTCCCGCACCACCGCCTCCACACCCGACGCATCCACCGTCCCGGTCACTCCGCCTCCGCACATCGCCGCTCGTCGAACACGGGCCCCGACAGCGCAGACCCGGCAGGGAGAAGCGTCATCGCCGGCGCCGGGCGCCACAAGCCGAGTCCGCATGCCGAAAGGAACGGGCGGCCGATTCCGGACACCGGAGCGGTGCGGGGAGCGCCGCCCTACAGCTCCGAGGTGTCGAGCTCGATCCCGAACGGCTCGGGCAGCCGTACGGTGGTCCCGAACGGATGCGGCCCTTCGGTCCGGGTGTACCCGAGCCGCCCGGGCTCGGAGAAGAGCGTGACGGTCCCTTCGACCCGGTCGATGAGGAGGTACAGCGGCGCACCGTACTCGGCGTACCGCCTGCGCTTGACGACCCGGTCGGTCTCCGCGGTGGACTCCGAGGTCACCTCGACGATGAGCAACGTCTGATCGGGCAACAGGGCCCCGCCGCCCTTCGCCAGCTCCTTCGGCACGACGGCGATGTCGGGCACGTACCAGTTCTGCGACCCGGGCAGGTCGAGGTCTCCCGACCCCATGAAGCAACCCAGTTCACCGACCCGTTCCTGAATTGCGTGCCTCACTGAGGCAGCCGACGCTTCGTCACCCCAGGCTCGCGACTGGCGCACGGTGCGCCCCTCGATCACCTCGACATGGTCGTCGGCCATGGGCTGGACGGCGTACTTCAACGCGCGCTCAGGGTCGGTCATGAGCACGACGCTAGCTCTCCGGCAGTACCCGGTCCGACAGTGGGCCCGCCCGTCACCCGTACGGTGTCGGGTTCGCCCGAGGCCGGGCGGTGCCCACGGCAGTCGGGCGTGCCGGGCCTTCTCGCGAGCAGCCCGGCCGGAAGGGACCGGCCGGTGCTGTGGATCAGGAGCCCACGAGCTGACGGGGTTCGTCGAGCCACGCGTACTGGCCACCCCCGTCGACCGTGAGGCCGAAGCGGGTCATGTGGGGACGGCCCCGGAGTTCGTACCAGGTGTAGGCCGCTGTCACCTCCGCCCACAGATCGCGCGGTCCCCACGAGCGGACCGCTTCCTGCGCCCACCAGGCGTCGTAGCGGACGATCGTGGCCGACGTGCCGGCCTCGTTGACGAACTGGACCTGTCGGTCGTCGCCTTCCCCACGGTGCGAGTAGGAGACGTCCGGCACCTGGAGTCCGATGGCGAAGTCCTGGAGATAGCCGCCTCCCAGAACCTGCGCCGGGTCGATCGGTGATGCGCGGCTTGTCGGCTCCTCCGGGACGTGGAGGTCGACGGTCGGCCGCTCGGAACGGATCCACATGTACGAGGACTCACCGACGAACCAGCCCTGCGCCGTCGTGCCCTTGCTGTCCACGCGAAGCCGCAGGAGACCCGCGTTGCTGTACGCCGTCCCGAACGGGGTCAGGATCACCCCGCTCCGCCTGGACTGCTCGATCCAGGTGTACGGGATGCGCCGAAGGGACGCCGTGCTGATGATCCGGTCGAACGGGTTCCTGCCGGGGGCGCCTTGTAGGCCGTCCCCGACGATCAGCTCCGGGTCGTAGCCGGCGGCCTTGAGGTTGGAGGCGCCCGCGCCAGCGATCTCCTCGTCGACCTCGACGGCCACCACCCGCTCCGAGCCGATGCGCTCGCACAGCAGAGCGGTGTGATAGCCGGAGCCGTAGCCGATCTCCAGTACACAGGACGGCGACTTCAGGTCCAGGTGTTGGAGCTTCCGCATGACGATGTCGAGGGCGGACACGGAGGACGTGAAGTCGCCCGCGCCCGGCCCCGGTGTGACGTCGCCGTCGTCCAGCTGCGTGACCACCGACTGGTGTGGGTTCCACACCGCGCGGCGCCACACGTCGGGCTCCTCGTCGCGGTCGACGAACTGCCAGAGGCCTTCGTCGTCCCGCACAGGCAGCCATACGGCCTGTGGGACGAAGGCTTCCCTGTCGACAGTGTCGAAGGCGCGTGCCAGCCAGGGCTCACGCAGTAACCCCGCGGTCACGAGGGCCTCGCGGCAGATCGCCCGGTTCACTTCTTCCCCGGCGGCGGGGGCGACGGAGGGGCCGAGGGCGTCGAGGGCTGGGGCGACGGGCGGCTGCCGTCCGGGCTGGAGGGCTGGGAGGGAGGTGTCCACGGCTTGTCCTGCGGGGGTCCGGCGTGCTTGCCCATCAGATTGTCCCATCGCTTTGGTCTGCAGGATGTTCGCCCGGTGGGGGCGGGAGTCGATGAACGCCCCGGCATCAGGCGGGCTCGATGTTGTCGACGCGCGTCGAGAACTCGCGACCTGACATGCCGCGGATGTAGGCCAGCTCCACCCAGCGTTCGTAGACGACCGAGTCCGACACGTTCTCGTGGACCACGGCCATCAGTTCGCCCTCCGCGCCGGACGCGAGGTCGCGGACGCGACGGCGCAGCAGCCGGTGCGGCAGATGCGCGTACTGCTCAGGCATCGGCCGGGTCCTCGTCGGCGCCGATGAACCGCTCCCAGCCGACCCTCGCACGGTCGAGAAGGTCCGCGCTGGGCTCGGGCACCGGGGTCAGACCCGGGCTCGGGTCGTCCGGGGTGTCGATGCAGAGCACGCCGCGGGCGCAGCTGTGAATCGTGCGGTCGGCCACGGGGGCGCTCCCTACCGTCTTCAGCGGGTGGTGCTTCTGAGAGTGGCGACAGGCTGTGCGCGATCGCCATGGATGTGCACCGATGTTCACAGCAGAGCTCGATTTACCCGACCTGATGACGCCCCCTTGACCAGACAACCAGCCTCCATGACTGTGGTGTTCATCCGTGCACAACCCGAGCATCGGAGGACATCATGGCGCTACGTTTCGTGGGCATCGACCCGAGCAGCAGCGATGGCGAAAGCCCCACCGTTTGGGTTGACGAGGAGAACCAGGAGCTCGTCCTCCAAGGCTGGAAGCCCAGCCCCGAGCTGGAGGCTGAATGCGCAGCGACGGAAATCCCCGGGCACGGCGTCGGTATCCCGCAGGGGGAGGCTGTGATCCGCATCCCCGCGCGCATGGTGAACATGGTCAGGGAGGCTTGCGATGTCCTTGAGCGTCCCCAGCTGGCCTGATCTCCTCGGCTCCGCCGAACGCCAGCTCGTGCATCTTGAGATGCGCGATCACTACGCCGTCGACTACGAGACCGGCCCATTCGCCGACTGGCGTGCCGGGTACCGCCATGATCCTGCGGACCGGGCATCGTGGTGGCGGCCTTGGCTGGACCTCGTCGCGTCCACGGTCTCCCGAGGCGTGTCCGTGCGCCGGGCTCGCATCGTCTCCGAGCCGGTCAGCGAGTACACGCGCTTCCTCTACGACATGACCTTCACGAACGTTGCGGCCGGCGAAGAAGTGCGCTGGCTGGCTCGCCGCGAAGCCAGCGCCATCGCTCTCCCCGGAACAGACTTCTGGCTTGTCGACGGCCGGCTCATCCGGTGGAACCACTTCACCGGTGAAGGGATGTCCGCAGGCGGGGAGATGAGCGGGGACCCGGCAGCGGTGAAGCTGTGCGCAGATGCCTTCGAGGCTGTCTGGAGCCGCGCGACCCCACACGACACCTACGTGATCAGATAGCCGGAGCCCCGCTCATGCCCGCATCCCCGTCCTCCGCGGCACAGGCCGCTCGTCGCAGCGTTGCGCACCGGCTGCGTGAACTCCGCACGGAGGCGGGGATCAGCGGAGGCGAACTAGGCGACCGCTGTGGCTGGACACACTCGAAGAGCTCGCGCATCGAGAACGCGAAAACCCCACCCACGCCAGACGACATCCGCCGCTGGTGCGACGCATGTGGCGCCCAGGGCCAGACAGCGGACATCATTGCCCAGTCCCAGAACGCCGAGTCGCTCTATTTGGAATGGCGACGACGAGTCCGCAGCGGTCTGAAGCAGTTGCAGAACAGCTACCTCCCCCTCTTCCGTTCCACCCGCCATTTCCGCGTCTACTCGGCTACGGTGCTGCCGCACTTCGTTCAGACCGAGGGCTACGCCTCTGGGCTGCTGACGGCGATCAGTCAGTTCCGCGAGATCCCCAACGACGTCGACGAGGCGGTCGCCGCTCGCATGCAGCGCAACGAGATCTTGCGGGAGCCAGGCCGGCGTTTCGTCCTGCTCGTGGAGGAGACCGCCCTCAGGTACCAGCTGACTGACGTGGAGGCCATGGCGGCTCAACTGGGCCACCTCATGACGGTGGGTGCCATGCCGTCCGTCAGCCTCGGCATCATCCCCATGGCGTCCCCCGGACGGACTCGGTGGCCGCTGGAGACCTTCCATATGTACGACGACACGCTCGTCTCGGTGGAACTCCTGGCAGCCCGGGTCACGGTCACCCAGCCCTCTGAGATCGAGCTCTACGAAAGGGCTTTCGCGGGGCTCCAGCAGCTGGCGGTGTACGGTGCCGAAGCCAGATCGCTGATCATGGAAGCCATTGCAGCTCTGGCGCCGACCGAGGGGTGAATGCGGGAAGGCGGGCCCTGCTAGGCGGTGGGACGTAGCGGGGTGACGGTCTGGCGGCCGGTCGTCTTGTCGGTCCGCCGGTAGAAGCGCATGTTGCCCAAGCGCTCGCCGGATTCCTCCAGCCAGCCGCCGCTGATGAGTTCGCGGCGTACGCGGGACAGGAGCTGCGGGCTCATGGAGGCCTCGGCGGCCAGCTCGGCTCCTGTGGCGTGCACGGTGCCGATCTCGTCGGTGTCGGAGACGGCGTACAGCACCAGGAGCAGCCGCTGGAGGGGCGGTAGGTCACCGGTCTCGCGCAGGACGCGCTGGACCTCGGCGCGGGCGTCGCTGGTGTTCACGCGGTCCTCCAAGGGTCGACCGTGGTGGCGATGGGCGCGGCCTTGATCTCGGTTCCGGGGATGTCCGGAGGGTTGTGGTCACGGATGGCGGCACGCTGGGCGATCTCGGTGATGGTGCGTCGCACTGGTTCGCCGTGGCCGGGGGAGTTGAACAGGTACCAGGTGATCACCCTGCACTCGGCATCGGTGAAGGTTGCTGGGTCTTCAAGCATGGCGTTCATACGGGGCTGGCTGCCGTTGCTGTGGGTGCCGCCGTAGGCGAAGGGGGCTGTCTGGGAGGTTTCGCCGTCTACGTCGATGACGCGCTTGCCGGTGCCGCGCACCGCTCCCCACCCGGAATCAACTTCCAGTTGATTTGTGTGACGGCGCTTCCGGGCTGTCGGGATCCGGAGACTGTCACCCCAGGGCATCAGACTGTAACCCTAGGGTTACACCCGATCGGCCCATTTCCTGAGGTCAGCCCAGGTATGGCTTGGTCGTGCTCTTAGGAGGGGAGGACGCGCGGCATCGGATCGGCCTCCGCCCCCGTTGCTCGAACCGGCAACGAGGTAGCAGCGGGGCCGGTCGGTCGGCCCTCGGCATGGTGGGTATGCGCGCAAGGGTGTGGTCCCGGCGGGCCCCGGGGGCCCGCCGGGCCCCCACTGGGTTCGCATCCGCCGTGGGCGGCCTGCGGTCCGTGGTGGGCCTCAAAACCGGCAGCGTGGCTGATGCCGGTGGGTGGTTGCGCGAGCCCCGAACGCCCGGTGATCGCACTCGGCTTTCGTCGTGGCGCACCTTCTGTGGCTGGGGTTGTCCAGGTGGGGAAGGGGTTGCGCGGTGCATCGAGGGGAAGCGGGGCAGGGGCGGGCGTTCGGGCCGTACCTGGGCGTCTTCCTGCCCGGGCCGGGCGGTCAGCGGGTATCGCGGTGGGATGGCCCGGTGGGGGTGGGCCGAGGGCGGTGAGAGCCGGACCGCCGGTGCGATCCCCCGCAGGGTGTCGTCCTCGGTCAGCTGCGCAGGGAGGCGAGTTGGGCGTTGGCCTCGCGGAGTTCCTCCTCCAGGTAGGCGATGCGGTCGTACGGGGAGTCCGACGAACGGAGGGCGGCGGTGTGGAGTGCCAGCACCTCGTCGACGCGCGGGGGCGACATGGGGTAGCCCGCCTTCATCAGCTCGTCGAGCAGTTCCAGGACGAACTGCCTGGGCGGCATGCGGTCGCCGCGGAGGTACCGGGAGACGGCGCTCGGGGAGTAGTGGTGCCTGTCCGCGTACAGGCGCATGGGGATGTCCACGAGGGTGAACAGATCGTTCAGGGCCTGGGCGAGGGCGCGCCGTTCGTCCGGGAGGTTGGCCCTGAAGGGGGTCGGCGGCTGTGGCGCGGGGTCCGGGGGCTGCGGGGCCGCCGGGTCCGGTGTCGGCTGGGGCGGTGGGGGGACCGGCTGCTGCTCCGCCTGGGTGCGCAGCTGCTGCCAGACGCGCAGCCAGGCCAGTTCCGCCACGGCGGGGTCTGCCGCGTCGATGCCGCGTGTACTCAGCCAGCCGCGGGTCCTCTGTGCGTGGCGCAGGCAGCCCCGCACCAGGGCGGAGACCGCCGGCCAGGTCGGCAGCGTCGTGCGGTGCGGGCTGTGCGCGTCCGCGAGGCAGCTGCGGGAGACCCCGGTCAGTCGGGCGAGCCGGGTCAGGGAGGGGGAGCCGGCCCACAGCCGCAGCTCGCGTAGGCGGGCCACGTATTCCGCCGGGTCGGTGGCGGGATCGGGGCGCGGCGGTGTGACGGCCCAGAGCTCGGTGTCCCAGGGGGTGTCCTCGTGCTTGGCGAGGTACCACTGCTCGGTCCAGTGCTGCGGGTCGCCCCCGCAGGCCTCGGCGTAGGCGAGGGTGACGTCGAGGCTGGGCAGCGTGTCCCCGGCCGCGGCGGCCGCGAGGGTGGACACCGAGCACCGGTGCTCGATCCTCGCGGCCATCGCGCGGTAGGTGGGGTTGCCGGCATCCCGGCGCAGCGCGCGCAGCCGGCGGGCGAAGGCCGCGTACGGCGCGTCGGGGGCGATCGGCTTCTCGGGCCGTGCCATGAGGGGGCGCCCTCAGCGGGTGCGGGTCAGCTCGCGGGCGGCGGCGCCCATGGCGATGAGCGCCGCGACCGCCGCCGACAGGTCGTAGCCGAGCAGGACCAGCACGATCACGATGACGCCCACCGGGAGGACGGCCGGGACGGTGACGGAGCCGCCGTTGGGCAGGCCGATGCAGAACGCGTTGTTCATGTCATGTTCCTTGGTCCGGACGGATGTTGACGATGCGTCACGGGTTGCCGCCCGGGCCGCACGATCACCCTGCCACGACGGTCACGGGGCGAACCAGATGTTCCGGAGCGCTGGTTTTCCGGATGTGTACGGGCCCGGCGGCGTTGCCGTTCGCTCGGCAACGGACCGGTTGTCCGAGAGCGTCCGGACGCCGCCGGACAACGTGGATTGATGCCCTGGTCAGGGGCCTTCGTTGTCCGGAACCGTCCGACTTCGTCCGATGGAGCAATTGCCCCTGCCGCAACACCCCCGCCGCCCGGGATCCTCAACGTCTCAGTACGGCTGATGTCCTGGTCCGGACGGTACGCCGCACGCATCACCGGGCGCCCCTCGTTGCCGCGAGCGCGCCCACCATCACGAAGACGGCGGGTCGGGCACATGTATGCCCCGACCCGCCGTCTTCGTGTGCGCAAGGGGTCAGGCGGCGACCACGCGGCTCACCAGCTGGTCGCGGATGCGGGCCGGGATGGCCGGGGCGAAGCGCTGGAGGTAGTGGTCCATGTGGGAGTCGTCGCTCACCAGGAACGGGAGGTCGAAGACCAGGAGCTTGCGGACGGCGAGGAGGGGGAGCGGGGCGCGCAGGGGGCGGAAGGCCTCGTTGTAGAGGCCCGGCTCCTCGCACACCGGGTGGAACTGGCCGATCATCAGGCCCTCCGCGACGAACTCGTCCTTCGCCTTGCGCTGGAGTTCGTCCAGCTCCACCGAGTCCGTCGGGTCGAAGCCCGGCAGGACCAGGAGGATGGTCAGGAGTTCGCGGTCCTCGGGGGAGAGCGGCTCCGACAGGGCCGCGTGGCGGGTGCGCAGGGAGTCGACCGCCGAGGCCAGGTCCTCGCAGTCGGCGGACGGCACCGCCAGGTGGAACAGCTCCTTGCGCAGCGAGGGCTGGGTGTACGGGCAGACCGGGCCGGTGCGGCCCAGTTCGGGGTGGCTGGAGACCAGGAAGTCGCGGCTCCAGAGGAGGACTTGGAGCAGGGAGCCGAGGTGCTCCGCCGGGGCTTCGCCGCGGGCTATCTCGCCGGCGGTCCAGGACTGGATCAGGTCGTCTCCCCTCATCGGGGGTCCCTCCACATCGGTCGCAGTGTCGGCCCGCCCCCGGGCAGGACGATGTCCCCGCCCAGGAGCTCGAAGCCGGCGCGGCGGCTGGCGGCCTCGCCGCCCGGGGAGCTGGCCTCCGCGTACATGCCGGCTCCCTCGGCGTCGGCGCGGGCCAGCAGGTCGCCGAGGAGCGCGGAGATCAGGCCGCCCTGCTGCCGGCCGGGGCGGACCGCGCCGAACGACACGTAGTAGTGCGGCGGGCCGTGCGGATGGCGTTCCTCCTGGAGGGCGGCGATGGTGCGCATGGCGTCCGCGTGCTCGCCCAGCGCCGCGGCGAAGGCCGCGTCCAGGGCAGCCTCGTCCGGTTCGGCGCCGGGCGGCAGGAAGAGCAGTACGGCGTCGCCGTCCGGGGTGGCGAGCACCCCGTCGTGGGCGGCGGACAGTTCCACGAAGACCCGGAAGAACCCGGGCAGCAGCTCCGCTCGGAGCTTCTCGTCGGGGATCATCCAGCGGGTCAGCGCGTCCTCCTGGAAGCAGGTGGCCAGGAGGGCGGACAGCTCGGCTACAGGGGTGGGTGAGGTTGGCAAGGCAGGCCTCCGGTTGGATCGGACGGTGGGGTCAGGACGCCGTGCGGCCGCGCGCGGCGAGTTCCGCGACGCGCCCGTGCAGCGTCGGCAGGTAGTGCTCGAACTCCGGCTTGATCAGCACGCTGCGGATGACCCGCGCCGCCTCCGCGTCCCGTACCGCGCCCGGGTGGCGCCGTACGAACGCGTCGGCGTCCGCGCGCAGCACGCTCAGGAACACCGGGTCCGCCTCCGCCGTCATGCCGTCGCGCAGCAGCCGCTCCGACGCCGCGTCGATCGAGGACAGGGCTGAGTCGGCGGTCGTGGGGAAGTACGTCACGATGTCCAGGTCCGGGCGCTGGTACAGCTCCAGGTCGTCGGACTCCGTCAGCAGGTCCGCCCACCGCAGCGCGGCCCGCCGGTTCGCGGCGAGGATCCGCCCGAAGCCGTCCGGGGTGAGCGGCAGCAGTTGCAGGGTCAGCCACAGGGCCGCGGCGGCCGCGCCCGCCCGCGAGCACTCCAGGCTGATCTCGCCCAGGTGCAGGTCCGCGTCGGTGAAGTAGGTGTACGGGGAGTCGTGCGCGAAGTGCCGCCCGGCGCGCGGGTCGGGGAAGAGCACCGCCCCGCAGCCGTAGGGCTGCAGCCCCTGCTTGTGCGGGTCCACGACCACCGAGTCGCACCCGGCGATCGCCCGCCAGGGCTCCGGGTCGACGTCGCCGGTGCCGGCCCGGCCGAGGATCGCGTAGAAGCCGCCGTACGCGGCGTCGACGTGCACCCGCGCCCCGTACCGGCGCGCCAGCGGCAGCACCTCGTGCACGGGGTCGACCGCGCCCAGCCCGGTGGTGCCGGTGGTGACGACGACGGTGCCGATCCGCCCGCCGCGCAGCGCGGCCTCCAGCGCGCCGAGGTCGATGCGGCCGTGCCCGTCGGCCGGGATGCGGTGGCCCTCCATGCCCAGGACGTGGCACATCCGCTCGTGGGTGTAGTGGCACTCGGAGCTGTACGCGATCCCGCGGTCGGGGTGCAGCTGCCGGGCGACGTACAGGGCCTCCAGGTTGGCCATCGTGCCGCTGGTGGTGAGGTGCCCGACGTGCGCGTCGAGGCCGAACATGGCGGCCAGCTCGGCGACCGCCTCGCGTTCCATCTCGGTGGTCGCGGGTCCGCCCTCGGCGGCGTGGTTGTTGGGGTTGAACAGCATGGCGGTGAGGTAGCCGGTGACGGCCGCCGGATGCGGCGGCTTGACCATTTGTCCGGCGTAACGCGGGTGGAAGAACGGATAGTTGTGGTCCATCCGCTTGGCGAGGCGGTCGAAGGCCTCGGTGAACGCGCCGGGGTCGACCCGGTGCGCGTCGTGGGTCTCGTAGGGGCCGAACTGCCCGCCCCACCGCTCGGCCACCCCGAGCGCGCGTGGCAGCCAGTCGCGTAAGTCGTGCAGGTCGTGCAGGTCCACGGGTGCCTCCCCCGGCCGCCCGATCGGCGGCACGCATCACGCGTACGCGGTCGTACGTACGCACGAGGAGCGTTGCCCAGCCCCCGCAAGGCCCGCGCAACGCCGAACGCCCGCACACCATCCGGCCTCGAGTGATGCGCAAGCCGGGTCTGGTGCACTCGCGGCGCGCCACCTGTGCGAGGAGTGCCACTCGCCGGCCGCCCGCTGCCCGCAGCGCGATCGGCTGCCCCGTCCCGGGCGGACCGCTCGCACCCACCCTTCCCAGGAGGACATCCCATGGTCACCAGACGCACCGTGCTCGGCGGCGCCATCGCCGCGACCGGCGCCGGCCTGATCACCGCCGGCGGTCTGACACCGCTGTTCGCCGCCGGGTCCGCACAGGCCACCGCCGCCGACGCGGGGGCGACGGGGGTCACCGTCCCGCCGCCCTTCACTGTGAAGATGCCGACGCTGCCGGTGCTCTCGCCGATATCCACCCTGGGCGGGCAGGACACGTACGCCGTCACCATCAAGGAGGTGGCGCGGGAGATCATCCCCGGGGTGCAGACGAAGGTCCTCACCTACGACGGCCACTTCCCGGGGCCGGTGCTGCGGGCCCGCAGCGGCCGGAAGGTGGTGATCCGGCACCGCAACACCCTGACCATGCCGGTCTCGGTCCACCTGCACGGCGGCAGCGTCACCCCGGAGAACGACGGCGGCCCGATGGACACCTTCGGGCCGGGCACCTCCCGTACGTACAGCTACCCGAACCAGCAGCCGGGCGCCGCGCTGTGGTTCCACGACCACGCGCACCACATGGAGTCGGAGCACGTCTTCCGCGGCCTGTCCGCGAGCTACCTGCTCTCGGACGACAACGAGCGTTCGCTGCCGCTGCCGGCCGGCCAGTACGAGGTCCCGATCGCGCTGCGCGACGCCCGCTTCGACGATGCCGGGCAGCTGGTCTACGTCATGGACGACGTCTTCGGCCGGACCACGATCCTCGCCAACGGCCGCCCGACCCCGTACTTCGAGGTGGCCGCCCGCAAGTACCGCTTCCGGCTGCTCAACTCCTCCAACATGCGCTTCTTCCAGCTGCGCCTGTCGGACGGCGGCCAGATGATCCAGATCGGCACGGACGGCGGGCTGCTGGAGCGCCCCTTCACGACGGACACCGTCGGCCTGTCCCCGGCGGAGCGGGCGGACGTGGTCATCGACTTCTCCCGCTACCCCGTCGGTACGAAGATCGTCCTGGAGAACACCCTGGGCCCGGGGACGCCGGAGCAGGTGGGCAAGGTCCTGCGCTTCGACGTCGTACGGACGGCCTCCGACCCGAGCCGGGTCCCGGACGTGCTGCGCACGCTGCCGGCCATGCCGGCGGCGACCGTGCAGCGCAACATCGTCCTCAGCATGGACGAGGACGGCCGGCAGGAGCCGCGGGGGCTCATGGACGGCCGGGAGTGGGACGCGCAGCGGATCGACCAGACCATCGCGTACGGCTCTTCGGAGATCTGGACCGTCACCAACGCCAACAAGATCGTTCCGCACAACTTCCACATGCACCTGGTCCAGTTCCGGGTGCTGGAGCGCAACGGCGCCCCGGTGGCGCCCGCCGAGGCCGGGCTGAAGGACACGGTCCGCCTCTTCCCCGGCGAGACGGTGAAACTGCACGCCACCTTCGACACGTACAAGGGGACGTACGTCTACCACTGCCACCTCCTGGACCACTCGGCGATGGGGATGATGGCCAACTTCCGGATCCGCTAGGGGCGATCCGACAGGGGTGCCCTCCGCTCGACGCGCGCTCAAGGACGGGCCGAGGAGCGGGCGGAAGAATCCTCGACAACAGACCATGTCCGGCCGTGTCCCCCACGAGACCCCACATGTGTCCGAAGCCGAAAGGGAAGAGGAGGGAAGCCGATGGCCGCCGCCACCGTGGCCATGACCGTGGTCCTCACACCCGGCCCTCCGACCTCCCTCGATCTCCACGGCCGGCTCACCCCCGCCGCACTCAGTTCCGCCCTCGCGGTGCTGCCGCCGTGTACGCCGACGCTGCACCGGCACACCGCCGACCACCACACGCTCACCCTGCCCCCGCCGCCGTTCCCCGCGGGACGGCTGTCCGACCTGCTGACCGGGGTCGCGGCGGCGGGGGAGGAGGAGACGTACGCCGCCCGGGAGCCGGGCGGTGCCGCACGCGCCGCACGTGCCGGGCGCCCGGGGGATTCCGGACGGTCCTCCGGGCGCACCGGACGCCTCGACCTGGAACCGGAGGGCCCTCTTCCCATCACCCCCCTGCAACGTGACGTACTGCTCGACGCGATGACCCACCCCGGCGCCGGCCTCCACGTGGAACAGCTCCACTGGCGCTGGCACGGACCGCTGGAGACGCGGCGGTTCGCGGCCGCGTGGCAGACCCTGTACGACAGCGAGGCGGTCCTGCGCACCGCGCTGGCCCGGCCCGCCGCCCCCGGCTCGGGGCCGCTGGTCGCCGTACACCCGCAGGCCGCACCGCAACTGGAACGGCACGCGCGGGGCAGCGCCGACTGGCACGCGCTGCTGCTGAGCGAGCGGATGCGGGAGTTCGACCTGTACCGGCCCGGCACGGCGCTGCGGATCGCGCTGCTGGAGGAGCCGGACCAGGTGTTCCGCGTACTGCTGACCTACCATCAGGCCCTGCTCGACGGCTGGAGCGCACGGGTCCTCCAGCGCACGCTGTACCGGGCGTACCTCGCCGACGGGCGGCCGGTCGGCAGTGAGCGCCGGCCCGACATCCGCGACCACATGCGCTGGCTGGCCCGGCAGGACCTGGCCCCGGCCAGGGCGTTCTGGGCCCGCGCCGGGGCGCGCGCCGGGGTTCCGGCGGGCCTGCCGGGCCTGCGGGGCATCCCCGGCCTGCCGAGCCTTCCGGGCCGGCCGGGTACGGCGGCCGTGCCGGCCACGGCGAGCCTGCCGGGCGTACCGGAGCGGCCGTCGGGGAGCGGCCCGCGGCAGCGCGGCCACGGCCGCACCCGGCAGCGGCTCACCCCGTACGAGGCGCTGCGCCTGCGGAACTGGGCGGCGGTGCGCGGCGCGACCGAGAGCACGGCCCTGCACGCGGTCTGGGCCCTCCAGCTCCACCGCGCCACCCCCGGCGCGGCCGCCGTCACCTTCGCGGCGGCGGTCTCGGGCCGCGGCATCCCCCTCGCGGGCGCCGACCGCCTGCCCGGCCCGCTGCGCAGCGCCCTGCCCCTGCACGTCCGCATCGACCCGGCCGCCCCGCTGACCAGCCTGCTGACCACGCTGGCGGGCCAGGTCCTGGACGCCGCCTCCTACGAATGGGTCTCCCCGGGCCAGGCCGCCCAGTGGTCCCGCCCGGTTCCCGAGTCGCTCATCGCCTTCGAGGCGAAGGCGCCCGCCGGGCACGCCGGCGATCCCGTCCACGCCGAACTCGCCGCCGAAGGCGTACGGGTCGGCGCCGCCGAGTCCATCGGCGCGCACACCGCGCTGCCGTACGCCGTCACGGCCCACCACGACGCCGAGGGCGGGCTCGTCCTCACCTCCGTGTACGACAGGGCGCGCATCGCCGACTCCGACGCCGCCGAGACCCTCGCCCAGACCACCCTGCTGCTGCGCGAACTGCCCGACGCCGGCGGCGAGTCCACCACCGTCGCCGAGGCCCTCGCGCTGCTCGACGACAGCCCGGTGCCGCGCGTCACCAGCCCGTCGAAGGCGGCCGCCCGCACGCTGCGCATCCTGCGCGCGGCGGCCCGCACCGGCGCCGGCACGATCTGCCTGGTACCGCCACCCGACGCGCCGCCCGGCTGTTACGACGCGCTCGCCGAGGCCTACCCCGGCCCGCAGGCGCTGACCACCGTACGGCCGCCCGCCGACGCGCGGACCGTCCTGGCCGCGCTGCGGCCGGCCCTCGCCCGCGGCGAACCGCTGCTGCTGGGCGGGTTCTCCGGCGCGGGCTCCCTCGCCTGCGAGGTCGCCGAACGCATCGCCTCGCACGGCTGGCACCCGCCCCTCGTCGCGATCGGCGGCACCCTCACCACCGCGGGCGAAGACGGCCCCGACCCGGTCCGGGCCCTCGCCCGGACCCTGGAGACGGCCGCGGCGGCGGCCGCCGCCACCGCCCGCCCCTGACCCGCCCGCCGACCCGTTCCCTGCCCGACCACGACGCCCCGTCCCACACCACCAGGAGTGACATGTCCCGTCGTCTGTTCACCTCGGAGTCCGTGACCGAGGGACACCCCGACAAGATCGCCGACCAGATCAGCGACACGATCCTCGACGCCCTGCTCGCCCAGGACCCCGCCTCGCGCGTCGCCGTCGAGACGCTGATCACCACCGGTCTCGTACACATCGCGGGCGAGGTGACGACGCAGGCGTACGCGCCGATAGCCCAGCTCGTGCGCGAGAAGATCCTGGAGATCGGCTACGACTCCTCCGTCAAGGGCTTCGACGGCGCCTCCTGCGGCGTCTCCGTCTCCATCGGCGCGCAGTCCCCGGACATCGCGCAGGGCGTCGACACCGCCTACGAGAACCGCGTCGAAGGCGATGAGGACGAGCTCGACAAGCAGGGCGCCGGCGACCAGGGCCTGATGTTCGGCTACGCCACCGACGAGACCCCCGAGCTGATGCCGCTCCCCATCCACCTGGCGCACCGGCTCTCGCGCCGGCTGTCCGAGGTCCGCAAGAACGGCACGCTCCCGTACCTGCGCCCCGACGGCAAGACCCAGGTCACCATCGAGTACGACGGCGCCAAGGCCGTCCGCCTCGACACGGTCGTCGTCTCCTCGCAGCACGCCTCCGACATCGACCTGGAGGCGCTGCTGGCCCCGGACGTCAAGGAGCACGTGGTCGAGTACGTCCTCGCCCAGCTGGCGGAGGACGGCATCAAGCTCGACACCGAGGGCTACCGCCTGCTGGTGAACCCGACCGGCCGTTTCGAGATCGGCGGCCCGATGGGCGACGCCGGCCTCACCGGCCGCAAGATCATCATCGACACGTACGGCGGCATGGCCCGCCACGGCGGCGGCGCCTTCTCCGGCAAGGACCCGTCGAAGGTGGACCGTTCCGCCGCCTACGCCATGCGCTGGGTCGCCAAGAACGTCGTCGCCGCCGGCCTGGCCTCGCGCTGCGAGGTCCAGGTCGCGTACGCCATCGGCAAGGCCGAGCCCGTCGGTCTCTTCGTCGAGACCTTCGGCACCGAGAAGACCGACATCGCGAAGATCGAGGACGCGATCGCCGAGGTCTTCGACCTCCGCCCGGCCGCGATCATCCGCGACCTGGACCTGCTGCGCCCGATCTACGCCCAGACCGCCGCCTACGGCCACTTCGGCCGCGAGCTGCCGGACTTCACCTGGGAGCGCACCGACCGCGCCGAGCTGCTGAAGGCCGCCGCCGGCGCCTGAGCACCACCGCCCGCCCCACCCGTTTGCCCCGCCCCCGCTCCGCCCCGCCGACAACAGACCAGCTCACAGGAGTCCACGTGCGTATCGCGGTGACCGGATCCATCGCCACAGATCACCTCATGGCCTTCCCGGGCCGGTTCGTCGACCAGCTGCTCCCCGACCAGCTGGACCACATCTCGTTGTCCTTCCTCGTCGACACCCTCGAGGTGCGGCGGGGCGGAGTGGCGGCCAACATCGCCTACGGTCTCGGTGGCCTGCGCCTCGAGCCCCTCCTCGCGGGCGCCGTCGGCCCCGACTTCGCGGAGTACGAGGTCTGGCTCAAGGAACACGGCGTCGACACGGGCTCGGTGTACGTCTCCGCCGAGCACCAGACCGCCCGCTTCGTGTGCATGACCGACCAGGACTCCAACCAGATCGCCTCCTTCTACGCGGGCGCCATGGCCGAGTCCGCCCGCATCGACCTGCGGGACCTGCACGCCCGCACCCCCCTCGACCTGATCCTCGTCTCGCCCAACGACCCCGGCGCGATGGTCCGCCATACCGAGCAGGCCCGGGAGCTGGGCATCCCCTTCGCCGCCGACCCCTCGCAGCAGCTCGCCCGCCTCACCGGAGCCGAGGTGCGCACCCTCGTCACCGGGGCGCGCTGGCTCTTCACCAACGAGTACGAGTCCGCGCTGCTGCGCGAACGTGCCGAGTGGAGCCACGGGGAGGTCCTCGACCGCGTCGGCACCTGGGTCACCACGCTCGGCGCGCAGGGCGTCCGCATCGACGCCAAGGGCGAGCCGACCATCACCGTCCCCGCCATCCCGGGCGTCCGCGCCGAGGACCCGACGGGCGTCGGCGACGCCTTCCGCTCCGGCTTCCTGGCCGCCGTCGGCTGGGGGCTGCCGCTGGAGACCGCCGCCCAGCTCGGCTGCGCGATGTCCGCGCTGGTCCTGGCCGCCGTGGGCTCGCAGTCGTACGAGATCCAGCCCGAGCGGCTCCTCGACACCGTGCGCACGGTCTACGGGGAACACGCGGCCGGGCTGCTGGAACCGAAGCTGGAGCAGCCGGCATGACCACGAACGCGCAGGAACGGGCCGCAGGCCTGAGGGAGGCCCTGGCCACGCGGGTCGTCGTCGCCGACGGGGCGATGGGGACGATGCTCCAGGCGCAGGACCCGACGTTGGAGGACTTCCAGCAGCTGGAGGGCTGCAACGAGGTCCTGAACGTGACGCGGCCGGACATCGTGCGTTCCGTCCACGAGGCGTATTTCTCGGTGGGCGTGGACTGTGTGGAGACCAACACGTTCGGCGCGAACTACGCGGCGCTGGCGGAGTACGACATCGCGGAGCGGAACTTCGAGCTGTCGGAGTCCGGTGCGCGGATCGCCCGTGAGGTCGCGGACGAGTTCACGGCCTCGACGGGCCAGCAGCGCTGGGTCCTGGGCTCGATGGGGCCGGGCACGAAGCTGCCGACGCTGGGCCACATCACCTACGGGCAGATCCGCGACGCCTACCAGATCAACGCGGAGGGCCTGCTGGCCGGCGGCGCCGACGCGCTGCTGGTGGAGACCACCCAGGACCTCCTCCAGACCAAGTCCTCCATCATCGGTGCCCGGCGGGCGATGGAAGCGCTGGGCGTCAGCGTCCCGCTGATCTGCTCGGTGACCGTCGAGACCACGGGCACGATGCTGCTGGGCTCGGAGATCGGCGCGGCGCTGACCGCGCTGGAGCCCCTGGGCATCGACATGATCGGGCTGAACTGCGCCACGGGCCCGGCGGAGATGAGCGAGCACCTGCGGTATCTGGCGCGTAACGCCCGTATCCCGCTGTCCTGCATGCCCAACGCCGGCCTGCCCGTCCTGACCAAGGACGGCGCCCACTACCCGCTCTCGGCCGCCGAGATGGCGGACGCGCAGGAGGGGTTCGTACGCGAGTACGGGCTCTCGCTCGTGGGCGGCTGCTGCGGTACGACGCCGGAGCACTTGCGGCACGTGGTGGAGCGGGTCCGCGGCACGGCGATCGCCGAGCGGGATCCGCGCCCGGAGCCGGGCGCCGCCTCCCTCTACCAGACGGTGCCGTTCCGGCAGGACACCTCGTACATGGCGATCGGTGAGCGGACGAACGCGAACGGGTCGAAGAAGTTCCGCGAGGCGATGCTGGAGGCCCGCTGGGACGACTGCGTGGAGATGGCCCGCGACCAGATCCGCGAGGGCGCGCACATGCTGGACCTGTGTGTGGACTACGTGGGCCGTGACGGCGTCGCGGACATGGAAGAGCTGGCGGGCCGCTTCGCGACGGCCTCAACGCTGCCGATCGTGCTGGACTCGACCGAGGTCCCCGTCATCAAGGCGGGCCTGGAGAAGCTCGGCGGGCGCGCGGTCATCAACTCGGTGAACTACGAGGACGGCGACGGCCCGGAGTCCCGCTTCGCGAAGGTCACGCAGCTGGCTCAGGAGCACGGTGCCGCGCTGATCGCGCTGACCATCGACGAGGAGGGCCAGGCCCGCACCGTCGAGCACAAGGTCGCCATCGCCGAGCGACTGATCACCGATCTCACGGGGAACTGGGGGATCCGCGAGTCGGACATCCTCATCGACACCCTGACGTTCACCATCTGCACCGGTCAGGAGGAGTCGAGGGGTGACGGCATCGCGACGATCGGGGCGATCCGCGAGCTCAAGCGCCGCCACCCGGACGTCCAGACCACGCTCGGCCTGTCGAACATCTCCTTCGGTCTGAACCCGGCCGCGCGTGTCCTGCTGAACTCGGTCTTCCTCGACGAGTGCGTCAAGGCCGGCCTGGACTCGGCGATCGTCCACGCCTCCAAGATCCTCCCCATCGCCCGCTTCGACGAGGAGCAGGTGGCGGTCGCGCTGGACCTGATCTACGACCGTCGGGCCGAGGACTACGACCCGCTGCAGAAGCTGATGGCGCTCTTCGAGGGCGTCAACATGAAGTCGATGAAGGACGGGCGGGCGGAAGAACTCCTCGCCCTGCCGCTGGACGAGCGGTTGCAGCGCCGGATCATCGACGGCGAGAAGAACGGCCTGGAGGCGGACCTCGACGAGGCCCTGCAGACGCGGCCCGCGCTGGACATCGTCAACGACACCCTGCTGGAGGGCATGAAGGTCGTCGGCGAGCTCTTCGGCTCGGGCCAGATGCAGCTGCCGTTCGTCCTCCAGTCGGCCGAGGTCATGAAGACGGCGGTGGCCCACCTCGAACCGCACATGGAGAAGTCCGACGACGAGGGCAAGGGCACCATCGTGCTCGCCACCGTGCGCGGCGACGTCCACGACATCGGCAAGAACCTCGTCGACATCATCCTGACCAACAACGGCTACAACGTCGTGAACATCGGCATCAAGCAGCCGGTCTCCGCGATCCTGGAAGCCGCGCAGGAGCACAAGGCCGACGTCATCGGCATGTCCGGCCTGCTCGTCAAGTCGACGGTGATCATGAAGGAGAACCTGGAGGAGCTCAACCAGCGCAAGCTGGCGGCCGACTACCCGGTGATCCTCGGCGGCGCCGCCCTCACCCGCGCCTATGTCGAACAGGACCTCCACGAGATCTACGAGGGCGAAGTCCGCTACGCCCGCGACGCCTTCGAGGGCCTGAGGCTGATGGACGCCCTGATGGGCGTCAAACGCGGCGTCCCGGGCGCCGAGCTCCCGCCCCTGAAGCAGCGCCGCGTCGCCAAACGGGACACACCGCTCCTCCAGGTGGTCGAACCCGTCGACGGAGGCCGCTCGGACGTGGCCGTCGACAACCCGGTCCCGACCGCGCCCTTCCTCGGTACCCGTGTCGTCAAGGGCATCCCGCTCAAGGAGTACGCCTCCTGGCTCGACGAGAACGCGCTGTTCAAGGGCCAGTGGGGCCTCAAGGGCGACACCATCGCCACGGACGGCCGGCCCAGGCTGCGCGGCTGGCTGGACCGGCTGCACACCGACGGCCTCCTCGAAGCCGCCGTCGTGCACGGCTACTTCCCCTGCGTCTCCAAAGGCGACGACCTGATCATCCTGGGCGAGAACGGCTCGGAGCGCACCCGGTTCACCTTCCCCCGCCAGCAGCGCGGCCGCCGCCTGTGCCTCGCGGACTTCTTCCGCCCGGAGGAGTCCGGCGAGACCGACATCGTCGGCCTCCAGGTCGTCACCGTCGGCAGCCGCATCGGTGAGGAGACCGCGCGGCTCTTCGCCGCCGACGCCTACCGCGAGTACATGGAACTCCACGGCCTGTCCGTGCAGCTCGCCGAGGCCCTCGCCGAGTACTGGCACGCCCGCGTCCGCGCCGACCTCGGCATCGGCGGCTCCGACCCGGACTCCATGGACGGCATGTTCCGCACCGAGTACCAGGGCTGCCGCTACTCCCTCGGCTACCCGGCCTGCCCCGACCTGGAGGACCGGGCCAAGATCGCCGACCTGCTGCGGCCCGAGCGCATCGGCGTCCGGCTCTCGGAGGAGTTCCAGCTCCACCCCGAGCAGTCCACCGACGCCATCGTCATCCACCACCCCGAAGCCAGCTACTTCAACGCACGCTGACCTCCACGAGCCGGAAAGGAGTCCGACATGCCGGCTGCCCTGGCCGCCACCGCCGAACGCCCCCGCACGTCCTTGGCCCCCGCCCCCCTCGGCGTCCGTGAACTGCTGGCCACGGGCCGGCGTACCTTCTCGTTCGAGTTCTTCCCGCCGAAGACGGACGCCGGGGAGCGGACCCTGTGGGCGGCGATCCGCCGCATAGAGGCCCTGTCCCCGTCCTTCGTCTCCGTCACCTACGGCGCCGGCGGCTCCTCCCGGAGCCGCACCGTCGAGGTCACCAAGCGCATCGCCGCGGAGACCACCCTGCGCCCCGTCGCGCACCTGACGGCCGTCGGGCACTCCGTCGCCGAACTGCGCCACATCATCGGCCAGTACGCCGACGCCGGCATCCGCGACGTCCTCGCCCTGCGCGGGGACCCGCCCGGCGACCCGAAGGGCCAGTGGACCCCGCACCCGGAGGGGCTGAACCACGCCCACGAGCTGGTCACGCTCATCCGCCGGCTGGGCGACTTCACCGTGGGCGTGGCGGCCTTCCCCGAGCGCCACCCCCGCTCGGCCTCATGGACCGAGGACATCCGCCACTTCGCCGCCAAGTGCCACGCCGGCGCCGACTACGCCATCACCCAGATGTTCTTCCACGCCGAGGACTACCTGCGGCTGCGCGACCGCCTCGCCGCCGTGGGCTGCCTGACGCCCGTCATCCCCGAGATCATGCCGGCGACCGATTTCCGCCAGATCCGGCGCTTCGCCGAGCTCAGCGACGCCCGCTTCCCGGACGCACTCGCACAGCGGCTCGAAGCCGCGCAGGACAACCCGGCGGACGGGCACCGGATCGGTGTCGAGTACGCGACCGCCATGTCGGAGCGGCTGCTCGCCGAGGGCGCCCCCGGCCTGCACTACATCACCCTCAACAAGTCCACCGCGACTCTAGAGATCCATCAGAACCTGAACGTCAGCCAGAACCCAGCCACCACCATCACGGAGTAGAACCCATGGACTTCAAGGTCGCAGATCTCTCGCTCGCGGACTTCGGCCGCAAGGAGATCACCCTTGCCGAGCACGAGATGCCCGGTCTGATGTCGATCCGCAAGGAGTACGCCCCCTCCCAGCCGCTGGCCGGTGCGCGGATCACCGGCTCCCTGCACATGACCGTGCAGACCGCCGTGCTCATCGAGACCCTCGTCGCGCTCGGCGCCGAGGTCCGCTGGGTGTCCTGCAACATCTACTCCACCCAGGACCACGCGGCCGCCGCGATAGCCGCCGCCGGCATCCCCGTCTTCGCCTGGAAGGGCGAGACGCTGGAGGAGTACTGGTGGTGCACGGAGCAGGCGCTGACCTGGCCCGGGCACGCCGGCCCCAACATGATCCTCGACGACGGCGGCGACGCCACCCTCCTCGTCCACAAGGGCGTCGAGTACCAGAAGGCCGGACAGGTCCCGGACCCGTCCACCGCGGACAACGAGGAAATGGCCCTGGTCCTGGAGCTGCTCGGCAAGAGCACCATCGACTGGACGGCCCTGGCCGCCGGCATCCGCGGCGTGACCGAGGAGACCACCACCGGCGTCCACCGCCTCTACGAGATGCACCGCGACGGCGCCCTCCTCTTCCCGGCGATCAACGTGAACGACGCCGTCACCAAGTCGAAGTTCGACAACAAGTACGGCTGCCGCCACTCGCTCATCGACGGCATCAACCG
>NZ_JBHUSC010000030.1:0-86020 GCF_042673805.1 Streptomyces sp. NPDC057010
CGGCCGGCTGCCAATTGCTGCGCCGAACATGATCACGATGCTGCTCCCGATCCCGGCGCCCCCGAAGATCCCCATCCCCCTGCCCCCCATCCCGAAGATCCCCCTCCCCATCCCGATCCCGAAGCCTCCGAAGATTCCGCTCCCCATCCCCATCCCGCTGCCCCCGCTCCCGATTCCGCTCCCCTGGCCCTTCTGATCGCCTACGGCGAGGTCCTGAGAGCGACCGCGAGCGCAACGGCAGCACCCCCGGGGCGGGCACCCGCAAGGGCGCCCGCCCCGGGGGCGGAAACGACGGCGCGGCGGTGCGCACGCCACACCCGCAGTGGGTGGCGTGCGCACCGCCGCGATCGTTCAGGCGGCTACGGCCCGGCCGGCCTGGCCGGGCCGTGCCCGGGTCAGTGCACCGGCACCGGCTCCGCGCCGGCCGCAGAGCCCGCACCCTTCCTGGCACCGAGGTGGTTGAAGCCGAGATTGAGCAGGATCGCCACCACGCAGCCGGTGCTGATGCCGGAGTCGAGGACGACGAGGAGGTCCTTCGGGAAGGCGTGGTAGAAGTCCGGCGCGGCGATCGGGATCAGGCCGATGCCGACCGAAGCGGCGACGATCAGAGCGTTCTCGCCCTTCTCCATGGCCGCGCCCGCCAGGGTCTGGATGCCGCTGGCCGCGACAGAACCGAAGAGGACGATGCCCGCGCCGCCGAGGACCGGCAGCGGGACCACACCGATGACCGAGGCCGCCATCGGGCACAGGCCCAGCAGGATCAGGATGCCGCCGCCGGCCGCGACGACGAACCGGCTGCGCACCTTGGTCATGGCGACGAGCCCGATGTTCTGGGCGAAGGCGCTGCACATGAAGCCGTTGAACAGCGGGCTGAGCGCGCTGCCGAGGGTGTCCGCGCGCAGACCGCCCTCGATGGTCTTCGCGTCCGCAGGGCGGCCCACGATCTTGCCCAGCGCCAGGATGTCGGCGGTGGACTCGGTCATGCAGACGAGCATGACGATGCACATCGAGATGATGGCCGCGACCTGGAACTGCGGGGCGCCGAAGTGGAACGGGGTCGGGAAGCCGACCACCGAGGCGTTCTTCACGGCGTCGAAGTTGGTCATGCCCAGCGGCAGGGCGATGAGCGTGCCGGCGACCAGGCCCAGCAGGATCGATATCTGCTGGAGGAAGCCGCGCAGGAACTTGCGCATCAACAGGACGATGACGAGCGTGACGGCGGCCATGCCGATGTTCTTCATCGAGCCGTAGTCGGTCGCGGTGCGGTTCCCGCCCTGCGACCAGTTGAAGGCGACGGGCAGGAGCGAGACGCCGATCAGGGTGATGACCGTGCCCGTGACGACCGGCGGGAAGAACCGGACGAGCTTGCCGAAGTAGGGGGCTGCGAAGAACCCGAGGACTCCGGCGACGATGATCGCGCCGAAGATGATGGGGATGGCGTTGTCCCCCTCACCCTTGCCGATGGCGATCATCGGGGTCACACCGGCGAAGGAGACGCCGTTGACGAAGGGGAGCTTGGCGCCGATCTTCCAGAACCCGAGGGTCTGGAGGAGGGTGGCGAGCCCTGCGGTGAAGAGCGAGGCGCCCATCAGGAAGGCTGTCTCGGTGGCGGAGAGCCCGACGGCCGGGCCGACGATCATGGGCGGGGCTACGACACCCGCGTACATGGCGGCCACGTGCTGGAGACCGCTCGTGAACATTTTCAGCGGAGGCAGGGTCTCGTCGACCGGGTGCTTCTCCTCCGGTACTGCGACTGCATCTTTGCGAAACCTGGGCGTTGAGGCCACGGCTTCCTCCGGTCGGTTAAACACGTCGGCAGGGACGTGGGTGTCATGGAGGTGCTACGAAAGCTGTGCGAGTCGAGCCTGTATGGAGTTGTGGGTGGTGCGAATGCTTGTCCCAAGGGGTGCAGAAACGATTCGCCCAAACCGATTCCGCGGTGTGTCGTCGCCAGATCCGAAGCTGGCGGTGCCGTGGCAGTGGCGCGAGGTGATCGCTGCGCATCATGCGCATCACATGGCTGGCACGAGTAACCGCCCCCGGGCGCGCCCTCGGATGATCCTCAGGCGCTTCCCGGGAACGGCTGCCGACGGACCCCGCTCGGGTCCGCGGCTTACCGGCCGGGGGCCGTCCCCCCCGGCCGGACTCCGTGGGGGTCAGGCCTGCGCGGAGATCCGCGCGAGGCGCTGGGCCTCTTCCCGCGTGGACACGGCGATGGCGTCCTCGTCGGCGAAGAGCAGTCGGTTGTTCTCGACGATCTGCTTGCCGTTGACGAACGAGGCGGTCACCGGGGCGGCCGCACCGAAGACCAGCGCGGTGACCGGGTCGGCGATCGAGGAGTGCAGGAAGGTGTTCAGGTTCCAGAGCACCAGGTCGGCGCACTTGCCGACCTCGAGCGAGCCGATGTTGTCGGCGCGGCCGAGGACCTGGGCGCCACCGTAGGTGCCGAGGCGCAGGGCCTGGCGCGCGTTGAGCGCGGCCTCGCGGTGGACCGGGTTCAGGCGGTTGATCAGCAGCGCGTTGCGCAGCTCGGTGTGCAGCTCACCGGACTCGTTGGAGGCGGTGCCGTCCACGCCGAGGCCGACCGGGACGCCGGCGGCCAGCATGTCCGGGACGCGGGCGATGCCGGCGGCCAGACGGGCGTTGGAGGACGGGCAGTGCGCGACACCGGTCTTGGTACGGGCGAAGGCGGCGATGTCGGAGTCGTTCATGTGGACGCTGTGCGCCATCCACACGTCCTCGCCGAGCCAGCCGGTCGACTCGAAGTAGTCGGTCGGGCCCATGCCGAAGAGCTCGTGGCAGAACTTCTCTTCCTCGACGGTCTCCGAGCCGTGCGTGTGCATGCGCACACCCAGGCGGCGGGCCAGCTCGGCGCCCTGCTTCAGCAGCTCGGTGGAGACCGAGAAGGGGGAGCACGGGGCGACGGCGACCTGGGTCATCGCGTCGAAGGAGGCGTCATGGTACTTCTTCACGGTCGCCTCGGTGTCCGCGAGGGCACCCTCGAGGGTCTCGACCGCGTGGTCCGGCGGCAGGCCGCCGTCCTTCTCGCTGCGGTCCATGGAACCGCGGGCGAGGGTGAAGCGGACACCCATCTCGGAGGCGGCGCGGATGATCGAGCCGGAGAGGTCGCCCGCACCCTTGGGGTAGACGTAGTGGTGGTCCATCGCGGTGGTGACACCGCCACGGGCCATCGCCGCGAGGGAGCCCTGGGCGGCCGTGTACGTCATCTGCTCGTCGATGCGCGCCCACGTCGGGTACAGCGCGACGAGCCAGTTGAAGAGGTTGTGGTCGGTGGCCAGGCCACGCGTGATCCACTGGTAGAAGTGGTGGTGCGTGTTGACCAGACCGGGGGTCACGAGGTGCCCGGTGCCGTCGATGCGGCGGACTACGTTCTCGAGGTTCTCGGGGGCCTTGCCCGCGCCGATGGACTCGATCTTGTTGCCGGCGATGACGATGTGACCCGAGGCGTACTCGGTGTCGTTCGCGTCGACGGTCGCGATCGCACAGTTTTCGATGACGATGCGCTCTACGGCGCTGTCATGGGCTGCCGATGCTGCCATGGGACTTCCTCGTGCTTTCAGTGGCGGTGCGGGCACGGCAAAACCCAGGGGATTTGAGTGCCGGAGCCGGGGGCCTTGACAGCTGACAGTACTGCCGCCCCGTATGTTGCGTCCGGGTGCCGATTCAGGAAGTTGGGGGGTGTGTCGCGCCCCGGGGCCACTGCGGAGCCCCGGGACGCGCGTGCCGCGCTTTAGAGGTTGGTCATGTCCACGGGGATACGGGCGTCGACGCCGTCCCGGAGAACAGTGGCCTCGATCAGACCGTACGGGCGGTCCGCGGCGAAGTAGACCTCGTTGTCGTTCTTGAGGCCGAACGGCTCAAGGTCGACGAGGAAGTGGTGCTTGTTCGGGAGCGAGAAGCGGACCTCGTCGATCTCCGAACGGTGGTTGATGATGCGCGAACCCATCTGGTACAGGGTCTGCTGCAGCGACAGGGAGTAGGTCTCCGCGAAGGCCTGAAGCATGTGCTTCTTGGTCTCGGCGTAGGACTTCTCCCAGTTGGGCATCCGCTGCTCGTCGTCGGTCCAGTTGAAGCGCCAGCGACCCGACACCTGGGTGGCCAGGATGCGGTCGTACGCCTCCTGCAGGGTCGTGTACTTGTCCTTCACGTAACCCCAGAACTCGGAGTTCGTGGAGTTCATGACGATCAGGTCCTTGAGGCCGGAGATGACCTCCCAGTTCTGACCGTCGTACGTGATCTGGGTGACGCGGGTCTCCATGCCCTTGCGGACGAAGGAGTGGTTCACCTCGTCGGCGCCGATGAACTTGGAGTTGGCGTCCGAGGTGGCGATCCGGTCCCAGGCGTACTCTTCGATCCGGATGCGCGCGCGCTGGATCGGCTCCTGGCTGTTGACGAACCAGCGCGCCAGGTGGATGCCGAACTGCTCGGCGGACTCGATGCCGTACTCCTTGGCGAACGCGTACACCGTGTTCTTGGTGGTGTCCGTCGGCAGGACGTTGGCGTTCGAGCCGGAGTAGTGGACGTCGTCCATGTCGCCGGAGAGGGCGACCGAGACGTTCAGGTCCTTGATGTGGTGCGTGTCGCCGTCCCGCGTGATCTTGACGACGCGGTTCTCTGCTTTGCCGTACTGGTTCTGGCCCAGAATCGTGGCCATGCTAGCTCCCTCGGTAAACGGAGTAGCCGAACGGGTTGAGCAGCAGCGGTACGTGGTAGTGCTCGCCCGGGTTCACCGCGAAGGTGATGGTGACCTCGGGGAAGAACGAACCGCTGTCCCTTACGCGGGGGGCGTCCTGCTGCGCCTCGGCTTGCTTCTTTGCGAAGTACGTCTCGGTCTCGAAGTCGAGACGCACGTGTGTGGTGCCCTCCGGCAGGGCCGGCAGGTCCTTGCAGCGCCCGTCGGCGTCGGTGGCGGAGCCGCCCAGGGCCGCCCACTCGCCGTCGAGGCCCGTACGGGCCGACAGTGCGATGGCGACGCCCTCGGCGGGCTTGCCGATGCTGGTGTCCAGGATGTGCGTGGACACCGACGCGGTGGTCTCGGTGCTCATGCTCACTCTCCCTCTACGAGTCGGGTCAGGCGGATCTTGTTGATCTTGACAAGCTCACCGCGAGCGATCTCTCGCTCCTGCTCCGGCGAGTTGTCGATCCGGACCTTGACCGCGTCCCGCATGAACTCACCGGTCGCACCGGTGGCGCAGATGAGGAAGACGTGGCCGAACTTCTCCTGATACGCCAGGTTCAGTTCGAGGAGCTCGTTCTTGAGCTCCTCCGAGGCACCGGCCATGCCACGCTGCTCGCGGGCGGAGGTCGGGTCTCCCGGCTTCGGCCGGCCGATCGGCGCGTGGCCTCCCATCGCTTCGCCCAGGTCCTCCGCGGTGAGCTCCGCCATGGCGGACTCGTTCGCGGCGAACAGGGACTCGGCGCTGGTGAAGGGGCGCTGGGCGAGCAGCTTGCTGCCCCATGCCGAACTGGCGCACACCTCGTGCAGCTCGGCCGTGGCCGCGCTGTCGTCCAAGGCGTTGAACCGGGTGAGACCCGGGGTCGGACTCGAAGTCACGGTAGGCCTCCGTGGCCTGTTGTTGCTTTGACGGGCTGCGCATAGCTAACGCCCTCGACAACACGGCGTCAACACTTTGTTGAAACTTCCCGTACACAAAAGCCGCCGCCCGGATGAATTGGGCGGCGGCTCGTCACCGTGAGTCAGGCTGCGTTCACTCTTGGCTTCACTCTTGGGCGGTCTTGTTGGGATTTTCCCGGTTGAGGTAGTTGTAAACCGTGAAGCGGCTTACACCCAGGGCGCCCGCGACCGTTTCCACGCCATGCCGCACGGAGAAGGCGCCTCGCGCCTCCAGTATCCGTACGACGTCCTGCTTGGACTTCCGGTCGAGCTGGGACAACGGTACGCCGTGCCGGCGCTCCAGCGCGGCCAGGATGTGGTCCAGCGAGTCCGAGAGCTGGGGCAGGCGCACGGCCAGCAGGTCCTGGCCCTCCCAGCTGAGCACGACGTCGTCGGGCTGCGCCAGGGCCGGATCCATCAGCTCGCCGCCCATGGCGTCCACCAGCGGCTTGACCGCGGTGACGAAGGGGTGGTCGCGGGGTTCGGTCACGGCGTCTCCTCCCCGAGCACATTGACCTGGAGGGACACCCGCGTGGCACCGGCCTCCAGGGAGTCGCGCAGCAGCGCGCCCACCGCGGCGATCACCCGTTCGGCATCGCCTTCCGCGGTGTTGCCGAACGGGCCGACGTCCACCGCGTCCAGCTGGGCCTTCTGGATGACCTCGCGAGCGGCCACGGCATGGGCAGGGGCCTCTTCGAGATCGAAGGGCTCGGTCGTGAACTCCACTCTCAATCGCACGCTGGCCAAGCTACCCGGCGGTCGGGGCTTTTCGGGAGTCCGTACTTGACAGCCGCGCAAACCTCCATGCAGTCTTCCATCAAGCAGAAACTAACTTCCGCAATACGGAAGGAGCGCACACCCCTCATGGGATACACGGACCAGCGCTTCGATGTAAACCTTTCGATCCTCTTCACGGAACTCCCGCTCCTGGAGCGTCCCGCGGCTGCCGCCGCGGCCGGCTTCACGGCGGTCGAGCTGTGGTGGCCCTGGATCGAGACCCCCACCCCCGCCCAGGAGGAGCTCGACGCCCTCAAGAAGGCTCTTGAGGACGCCGGCACCCAGCTGGTGGGCCTGAACTTCTACGCCGGCCAGCTGCCGGGCCCGGACCGCGGTGCGGTCTCGGTTCCCGGTGAGGAGTCGGAGCGCTTCCGCGCCAACGTCGACATCGCGGCGGACTTCGCCCAGTCGGTGGGCTGCAAGGCGCTGAACGCCCTCTACGGCAACCGCGTCGAGGGTGTGGACCCGGCGGTCCAGGACGAGCTCGCCCTGGAGAACCTCGTCGTGGCGGCCCGCGCTGCGGACCGCGTCGGCGCGATCCTCCTGATCGAGACCCTGAACAAGCCCGAGTCGCCGCTCTACCCGCTGGTGAGCGCCCCCGCCGGCATCGAGATCGTGGACAAGGTCAACGCGGCCACCGGTCTCGGGAACGCCAAGTTCCTGCTCGACCTGTACCACCTGGCGATGAACGATGAGGACCTCTCCGAGGTCATCGAAAAGTACGCCGCCAAGACCGGCCACGTCCAGATCGCGGACAAGCCCGGCCGTGGTGCCCCCGGCACCGGCGAGCTGCCCCTCGAGGAGCTGCTCGACCAGCTGAAGAAGGCCGGATACGCGGGCTACGTAGGCCTGGAGTACAAGGCCGCCGACGCTGCCGCGTCCTTCGAGTGGCTGCCGGCCGAGGCCCGCGCCGCCAAGTAAGAGGACAAAGTCCGGGCGATCGGCCAGGCACCTCACGCACTTTTCGTACGAAGCATTAAGAGAAGGACCCTCATCATGAGCAACCTCCCCAAGATCGCGTGGATCGGTCTCGGCATCATGGGCTCCCCCATGGCCGAGAACCTCCTGAAGGCCGGCTACTCGGTCACCGGCTTCACCCTGGAGCAGGACAAGCTGGAGCGCCTGGCCGCCGCCGGCGGTACCGCTGCCGGCTCGATCGCCGAGGCCGTCAAGGACGCCGACGTCATCATCACGATGGTGCCCGCCTCCCCGCAGGTCGAGGCCATCTCCTACGGTGAGAACGGCATCCTCGAGAACGCCAAGTCCGGCGCGCTGATCATCGACATGTCGTCGATCACCCCGCAGACCTCGATCGACCTGGCGAAGAACGCCGCCGAGAAGGGCATCCGCGTCATCGACGCCCCGGTGTCCGGCGGCGAGGCCGGCGCCATCGAGGCCGTCCTGTCGATCATGGTGGGTGGCGAGCAGGCCGACTTCGACGCGGCCCTGCCGATCCTCGAGGCCCTCGGCAAGGTCATCGTCCTGTGCGGTCCGCACGGCTCCGGCCAGACGGTGAAGGCCGCCAACCAGCTCATCGTCGCGGTGAACATCCAGGCGTGCGCCGAGGCCGTCGTCTTCCTCGAGAAGTCCGGCGTGAACCTGCAGGCCGCCCTGGACGTCCTCAACGGCGGTCTGGCCGGCTCCACGGTCCTGACCCGCAAGAAGGACAACTTCCTGAACCGCGACTTCAAGCCCGGTTTCCGGATCGACCTGCACCACAAGGACATGGGCATCGTCACCGACGCCGCCCGCAACGTCGGTGCCGCCCTTCCGGTCGGCGCGGTCGTCGCCCAGCTGGTCGCCTCGCTGCGCGCCCAGGGTGACGGCGGTCTGGACCACTCCGCGCTGCTCCGCGCGGTCGAGCGCCTCTCCGGCGCCCAGATCTGATCCACCGCGGCCCGCTCCCCCGGGCCGCCTCCCCCCTCACGGGGGCCTGAGTTTCCGGATGGTGCCGGTGCTGACACCTGTCCTGTCGCGCCCAAGCGCCGGCACCGTCCGGATTACCTCTCTCCATCTTTGTTCAACAAACTGTTGACGTTTAGTTCTCGCCGAAATTAGGCTCCGCATGGCGGAAGACACTTTCCGTCAGCAGTTACCCGTACGGAAGGTCACCATGTCGAAGCGCACGCTGACGACCGAGTCCGGCGCCCCGGTCGCCGACAACCAGAACTCCGCCACCGCCGGCGTCGGTGGCCCGCTCCTGGTCCAGGACCAGCAGCTCCTTGAGAAGCTTGCCCGCTTCAACCGTGAGCGCATCCCGGAGCGTGTGGTGCACGCCCGCGGCTCGGCCGCGTACGGCTACTTCGAGGTGACCGACGACGTCACCGCGTACACCAGCGCCGCCTTCCTGAACACGGTCGGCAAGAAGACCGAGACCTTCCTGCGGTTCTCCACCGTGGCCGACTCGCTGGGTGGCGCGGACGCGGTCCGCGACCCGCGCGGCTTCGCGCTGAAGTTCTACACCGAAGAGGGCAACTACGACCTCGTCGGCAACAACACCCCGGTGTTCTTCATCAAGGACCCGATCAAGTTCCCCGACTTCATCCACTCCCAGAAGCGCGACCCCTTCACGGGCAAGCAGGAGCCGGACAACGTCTGGGACTTCTGGGCGCACGCCCCCGAGGCGACGCACCAGATCACCTGGCTCATGGGTGACCGCGGTATCCCGGCGTCGTACCGTCACATGAACGGTTACGGCTCCCACACGTACCAGTGGACCAACGAGCAGGGCGAGGCCTTCTTCGTCAAGTACCACTTCAAGACGAACCAGGGCATCCGCTGCCTGTCGGGCGACCAGGCCGCCGAGCTCGTCGGCAAGGACGCCAACTCGCACCAGACCGACCTGCTCCAGGCGATCGAGCGCGGTGTGAACCCGAGCTGGACCCTCTACGTCCAGATCATGCCCGCCGCCGAGGCCGCGGACTACCGCTTCAACCCGTTCGACCTCACCAAGGTGTGGCCGCACAGCGACTACCCGCTGCAGCGCGTGGGCCGCCTGGTCCTCGACCGCAACCCGGACAACGTCTTCGCCGAGGTCGAGCAGTCCGCCTTCTCCCCGAACAACTTCGTCCCGGGCATCACCGCCTCGCCGGACAAGATGCTCCAGGGCCGCCTCTTCGCGTACGCCGACGCCCAGCGCTACCGCCTCGGTGTGAACCACACCCAGCTGCCGGTCAACGCCCCGAAGGCGACGAAGGCCGACAACTACGGCCGCGACGGCGTCATGGCGCTGCGCAACGGTTCGCGCAGCGACAAGAACTACGAGCCCAACTCGTACCAGGGCCCGGCCGAGACCGGTCTCGCGCTCGGCGCCCCGAAGGCCGTCTCCGGCTACACGGGTACCCACGCGGCCCCGGCCCACACCAAGGACGACGACTTCTTCCAGGCCGGTGAGCTCTACCGCCTGATGTCGGAGGCCGAGAAGCAGCGTCTGGTGGCGAACATCGCCGGCGGCCTGTCTCAGGTCACCCTCGAGGACGTCATCGAGAAGAACCTGGCTCACTTCCACGCCGCGGACGCCGACTACGGCCGCCGCGTCGAGGAGGCCGTGCGCGCCCTGCGCGACGCCTGAGCCGCATGAACGTACCGGGGGCCTGACGGGAGGTCAGGCCCCGGGTACCAGCCCGAGCTGCTTACCCGGATGAGGGGTGGTACGCAGTGAGGGCAGGACGAGGACCGTGGCGGGTGAGCGAGCCAGTGCGGTGGTAATGGGTTCCGAGGCCCGTCTCTTGACCTGAGGGAGACGACGCCGGAGTTCTCGTCGCCCGCTCGCCACGGTCCCAGCCACTCCTCTATATACAGGGGCCACGCACAGAGTCCCCTGTATATGGAGGAGCACACCTCCCCAACCGACTCCGCCCGGCGGTGCGAACGTCCTGTCGCGCCAGCCTCGCTCCGTCGGGCGGTAACAACCAGAGCGCCGAGTCACGGACGGTCCCGTGACTCGGCGCTTTGTCATGTCCGGATGGCCGCGCGGGCCCTTCGGGGCAGGCCCTTCGGGAGGGCTTCGGCGATAGACTCCTCAAGATCGTCGATGATCCGTTCGGAGGGGGCGACTCATGCTGCCGGAAGCACTGTTGGCATTGGCCACGGCTGGAGGAACGGCGGTGGTGCAAGCCGCCGGCACGGACGCCTGGGAGGGTTTCCGCGCACGGGTGGCCGGCTGGTTCGGGCGGGGGGACACCGACCGGGCGAGCGGGGAACTGGTACGGCTGGACCGGAGCGCGTCCGAGCTCGCCGCGGCCGGCCCCGACGCGGGCGGGGAACGGGCCCGGATCCGCGAGGAAGCCATGTGGCAGGCCCGCTTCGAGGGGCTGCTGGAGAGCCTCCCGGACGACCAGCGCGACCGGGCCGCCGAGGAGCTGCGCGCACTGCTCGACGCGCCCGGGGCACCCGGGGTGTCGGCCGGCGACGCCGGACTGGCCGTCGGCGGGGACCTGCACGTCAGGGCCGACCACGGGTCGATCGCCGCCGCGGTGATCAACGGAGGTGCCCACCTCAGCCCCCCTCCCCCGCCGGCTCCGTCCCAGGGCTGAACGGACCGGCTACCGAGAGCCCCCTTCCCACCGGACCCGCGCACCCCTACACCGTCCAGGCCGGGCACTACGGCATGGCCGTCGGCCGGGCGGACCACGTCTCGTACCACGCCGCCTCGCGCGCTCCCGCGGCCTTCCCGCTGCTGGTGGGCACGATCCCCGGTGCCGCGCGCTGCTTCCGGCGCCGGGCCTCGCTGGACGGCGGCTCCGGGCCGCTGGTCGGCACGGCCGGCACCGGCAAGACCCAGCAGGCCGCGCACCTCGCCCGTACGGCGTGGGACGAAGGCCGCCTCGACCTGCTCGTGTGGGTCACGGCCGCCGACCGCGAGGCGGTGGTCGCCGGCTACGCGCAGGCCATCGCCGAGATCACCGGATCCGACAGCACTTCGCCCGAGCGGGCCGCGCAGGCGTTCCTCGCGTGGCTGCGGCCCGACGCCGGGAGCCCGCGGCGGCGTTGGCTGGTCGTACTGGACGGCGTGGCCGACCCCGACGACGTACGCGGCCTGTGGCCCCCCGAGCACCCCGACGGGCAGACCCTCGTCACCACCAGGCGCCGGGACATCGCGCAGCCGGGGCCGGCCCGGGCCGTGGTACGCGTGGAGGGGTTCACCGCGGCCGAGGCCACGGCGTACCTCCGCGAGCTCCTGGCCGCGAGCGGGCGCGACGGGCGGCCCGAGGAGCTGGAGGGGCTGGCCCAGGAGCTGGGCCTGCTGCCGCTGGCGCTGTCCCAGGCCGTGACCCACCTCGTGCGGGAGGGCCTCGACTGCGCCGAGTACGGCCGCCTGTTGAGCCGGGATGGTGGGAGGCCACTCGCCGAGCTCGTGCCCGGTCCCGGTGCGCTGCCGGACGGCCAGCTCTTCGGCGTGCACGAGGCGTGGCTGCCGTCGCTGGAACGGGCCGACCGGATGTCACCGGCAGGACTGGCACTCCCCCTGATGGAACTGGCGGCCCTGCTCCCGTCCGAGGGAGCACCCGAGGCCGTCTTCACCGGCACGGCCGCCATGCGTCACCTGGAGCAGCACCGTACGGCGCCTTCCGCCGACACGAACGGGAACGGGCTCCGCCCCGAGGACGTGACGGCAGCGCTCCGGGCCCTGGACCGCCTGGGCCTGATCGGCTACGTGCCGGCGGATCCGCACCGCTCCGTACGGGTGCATCCGGTCCTCCAGCGGGTGACCCGCGAGGCGGTACCCGCGCACCGTGCCGGGAAGCTCGCGTGGACCGTCGGCTCGATGCTGGTGGACGCGGCCGACCGGTACCAGGACGATCCCGGTTTCGGGCCGGTCCTGGTGGCCTGCGCCGATGGACTGCGGCGTCATGCCGAGTCCGCCCTGTGGACCACCGCCCGCCGCTACTCCTCGAGCGCCTCGCTGGACAGCCTCTTCGCCGACGACTCGCCCCTCGGCGTGCACCCGCTGCTCTTCCGCGTCGGCGAGTTCCTGGGAACGGCGGGCGGGGGCGGGGCCGAGGCCGCCCGGCGCCACTTCGAGCGGCTGGCGGACGAGGCCCTGCGCCGCCAGGGACCGGAGTCCACCGTCCTCCACGGGGCCCGTGAGCGCGTCGCGCACTGGCAGGGCGAGTGTGGGGACGCGGCCGGTGCCGCGGCGGCGTACGCGGCGATCCTCGCCGGTCAGCTCCGCGTCCTCGGCGCCGGGCACGAAGGCACCCTCACCACGCGGGCCGCCCTGGGGTACTGGCGCGGCCGGGCGGGGGACGCGGCCGGGGCGGCCGCGGCCTACGCCGAACTGATCCCGCTCCAGCAGCACCGGTACGGGCCGACGTATCCGGGCGTCTTCGAGAACCGCGCGCTGCTCGCGCGCCATCAGGGGGAGTCGGGGGACGCGTACGGAGCCGCCCTCGCCTACCAGGCCCTGCTGAACGACCTGCTGCGGCACCTGGGCACGCCGGGCGGGCCCACGCTCCCGAGGGAGACCTTCCTGGGGCTGGTGGTGACGCGCCCCAACTGGTTCGACGTCTTCGGCGCGCACTACGGCCACGCGCACTGGCGCGGCCGGGCCGGGGACGCGGCGGGGGCCGCGACCTCCTTGACCCATCTGCTGGCCGAGCAGGTACGGGTGCTCGGGCCCGACCATCCCGACACCGAGGCGACCCGCCGGGAGCTGGCCCTCTGGGCGCAGTACGCGCGGGACCGATAGGGCGGCGCGGGGCGAACGCGGAACGGCCCCCGTCCCTCCTCGCGGAGGGGCAGGGGCCGCCGTGTGCTGCTACTGCGGTGGATCAGACCTGGAGGGCCTTGATCGCGGTCGGGGCGTGGCCCGGCTCGGTCGCGAGCTCTTCGAACTCGGTGACGTCGCTCATGTCGACCGTCTTGCTCATCGCGATGTTGGTGATGCGCTCCAGGATGGCCTCGACGACGACCGGGACCTGGAACTCCTGCGCCAGCTTCTTGGCCTCCTCGAAGGCCTCGCCCAGCTTGTCCGGGTCGGTGACCCGGATGGCCTTGACGCCCAGGCCCTCGGCGACCTTGACGTGGTCGACGCCGTAGACGCCGATCTCCGGGGTGTTGATGTTCTCGAACTCGAGGTTGACCTCGAAGTTGATGCCCAGGTTGCCCTGCGCCTGGCGGATCAGGCCCAGGTAGGCGTTGTTCACGAGGACGTGGACGTAGGGGACCTTGTGCTGGGCGGCGACCGCCAGCTCCTCGATCATGAACTGGAAGTCGTAGTCGCCGGAGAGCGCGACGACCGGGACGTCGGGCTGCGCGGTGGCGGCACCGATGGCGGCCGGGATGGTCCAGCCGAGCGGGCCGGCCTGGCCGCAGTTGACCCAGTGGCGCGGCTTGTAGACGTGCAGGAACTGCGCGGCCGCGATCTGGGAGAGACCGATGGTGGTGACGTAGCGGGTCTCCGGGCCGAACGCCTTGTTCATCTCCTCGTAGACGCGCTGCGGCTTCATGGGGATGTTCTCGAAGTGCGTACGGCGCTGCAGGGTGGCCTTGCGCTCCTGCGCGGAGGCGGCCCAGGCGGAGAAGTCCGGCAGCTTGCCCTCGGCCTTCCACTCCTTCGCGACCTCGATGAAGAGCTCCAGCGCGACCTTGGCGTCGGAGGCGATGCCGAAGTCCGGGGCGAAGATCTTGCCGATCTGGGTGGGCTCGATGTCGACGTGGACGAACTTGCGGCCCTTGGTGTAGGCGTCCATGTTGTAACCGGTGTGACGGTTCGCCCAGCGGTTACCGATACCGATGACGGTGTCCGACTCCAGGAAGGTCGCGTTACCGTAGCGGTGGGCGGTCTGCACGCCGACCATGCCGGCGGCCAGCTCGTGGTCGTCCGGGATGGTGCCCCAGCCCATCAGGGTGGAGATGACCGGGATGCCCGTCAGCTCGGCGAACTCGACCAGCAGGTCGGAAGCGTCGGCGTTGATGATGCCGCCACCGGCGACGATCAGCGGACGCTCCGCCTCCAGCAGGAAGCCCAGGGCCTTCTCGGCCTGCGCGCGGCTGGCCTGCGGCTTGTAGACCGGCAGCGGGGTGTAGGTCGCGGGGTCGAACTCGATCTCGGTCAGCTGGACGTCGATCGGCAGGTCGATGAGGACCGGGCCCGGACGGCCGGAGCGCATCAGGTGGAAGGCCTGCTGGAAGACACCGGGGACCTGCGCGGCCTCCAGGACCGTGGTGGCGGCCTTGGTGACGGGCTTGGCGATGGTGGCGATGTCGACGGCCTGGAAGTCCTCCTTGTGGAGCTTCGAGACCGGGGCCTGACCGGTGATGCAGAGGATCGGGATCGAGTCCGCGATCGCCGAGTACAGGCCGGTGATCATGTCGGTGCCGGCCGGACCCGAGGTACCGATGCAGACGCCGATGTTGCCCGCCTGGGCACGGGTGTACCCCTCGGCCATGTGGGACGCGCCCTCGACGTGGCGGGCGAGCGTGTGGCTGATGCCGCCCACGTTCTTGAGCTCGCGGTAGAAGGGGTTGATCGCAGCACCGGGCACGCCGAACGCTTGTTCGACACCCTCGAGCTTGAGGATCTCAACTGCAGCGGCAGCGGCTGTCATACGAGGCATCAGGTTCTCCTGCGGGTCTGGCGGTCAGACTTTTTCCGTCATCCGGAAGTTTTGTTCTGCTATACGGAACAAGCTAAGCGGCAGCCAGGCGCACGTCAAGGCGATGCGTCACCTCGGAACCCACCAAATGCCGCATCTCATTCGACGAGTTGCACAAATGTCCGGGAGTGGAGGGGCGGATCGGCGTGAATCCGCGGGCGCACTCGCCCCGGCGGTGGCAGGTGGTGGAGCATGGACCCACGCACAGCGACGAGGGGGTCCAGGTCTCATGGCGGAAGCGGTACCGGTGCGCTGCCCGGCGTGCCTGCGCGAGAACGGCTACACCGCCCCGGTCTTCCCCTGCGCCTGCGGGAGCCCGGTGCGCCCGCCGCTGGACCTGGCGGCGCCGCCCGTACCGCTGACCCACCGGACCTGGTCGGACAGCTGGGTGGCGGTGCGCTGCGGGGCCTGCGGGCGGGAGAGCGAGTGGCCGCATCCGGAGCTGGGGTGCGGGTCGTGCGGGACGGTGGTGCGGCTGCCGGTGCACCCGGTGGACGCGGGTGCGGGTACGGGTACGGGTGCCTCCGCGGAGCCGGGGCGTCCTGGGCCTCCGGAAGGACCGGCCCGCCCGGCCGTCGGGGGTGAGGGCGGGTCGGAGGCCCGGAGCGAGGCCCGGTCCGGCGCCCCCGACGCCCGGCCGGCGCACATACCGCTCCCGCCGACCGCGCCGGTGCCGCGCCCGGCCTTCCGGCCCGTGACCATCCGTACCGCCCGGGACGCGGTGGCCACCGCCGCGCTGTACCTGCGCTGGCTCGGCTTCCAGGACGTACGGCAGCCCGACGGGCGCCCGATCCCCTCGGCGGCCGTGGACCTGCGGGCCCCTGGGCTGGTGGCGCAGGTGGACCCGACCACGGCGCCGGCCGGGCTGCGGGCGGTGGAGTGCGTCTGGCTGAACGGACTCACGGCCTCCGCGACCAGCGTCTACTTCTCCCTGGCCGGATATACGGAGGACGCCCGCACCCGCGCGGACGACCTGGGGATACCCCTCTTCGTCATGGACCTCACGGGCATGCCGCAGCCGGTCAACGACCCGGCGGACGAGCTGATCGGTCTGGGGGCGTAGCGGGCGACGGCCCGGCATCACGATCGCCTACGCTCGGAGGCGTTATCCGCTGCTTGCCAGCCGTTGCCCTTCCTGCCAGGAGAGCCCGATGAGCCTGTACGACATCCCGCTGACCACCCTGTCCGACGAGCCCACCAGCCTCGGGGCCCACAAGGGCAAGGCGATCCTGCTGGTGAACACCGCCTCGCAGTGCGGGCTCACCCCGCAGTACTCGGGACTGGCCCGCCTGCAGTTCAAGTACGAGGAGAAGGGCTTCACCGTCATCGGTGTGCCGTGCAACCAGTTCGGCGGGCAGGAGCCCGGCAACGCCGAGGACATCCAGACGTTCTGCGCGGCCGGCTTCGGCGTCACCTTCCCGATGTTGGAGAAGTCCGAGGTCAACGGTGAGAACCGGCACCCCCTCTACCAGGAGCTCGTGAAGGTCCCGGACGCGGAGGGCGAGGCCGGGGACATCCAGTGGAACTTCGAGAAGTTCCTGATCTCCCCCGCCGGCGAGGTCGTGGCCCGCTTCCGCCCGCGCACCGAGCCCGAGTCCCCCGAGGTCATCGCCGCGATCGAGGCGCACCTGCCCGCGTAGGGCGGACCCGTACGACACCGCCCGGCGCGGTTCGCGCCGGGCGCGGGCGCACGGAGGCGTGGAGGTGTGGAGGTCTGGCGGCGGCCCGGGCGCCCGGGTCCGCCGACGCCGGCCGGGCGGCGGCCCGGGCCTGCCGGCCGCTGCGGGGCCCGCCCCCCACGCCCCCGTACGGCGCCGGGCGTCAGTTGACCCCGCGGTCCAGGCCGGTCCAGTACGGTTCCCGCAGCTTGAACTTCTGGATCTTGCCGGTGGCCGTGCGCGGAATGGCCTCGCGGAACTCCACGCTCGTCGGAGCCTTGTAGCCGGCCATCCGCTGCTTGCAGTGGGCGATGATGTCGGCCTCCTGCGCCGTCGCGCCCTCGGCGAGGACCACGAGGGCCTTGATCGTCTCGCCCCACTTCTCGTCCGGCACGCCGATGACGGCGACCTCCGCGACCGCCGGATGGCTGAAGATCGTGTCCTCCACTTCGATCGACGACACGTTCTCGCCGCCCGTGATGATCACGTCCTTCTTCCGGTCGGAGATCGTCAGGTGGCCGTCCGCCTCGTCCAGCGTGCCGCCGTCGCCCGTGTGGAACCAGCCGTCCTTCAGCGCCGCCGAGGTCTCCTCGGGCTTGTCCCAGTAACCGTCGAGCACGACGTTCGAGCGGGCCAGGACCTCGCCGGAGCCGGACACCTTCAGCTTGACCCCGAGCGCCGGCAGCCCCGCCCGGGACAGCCTGCGCGCCCGCTCCTCGGCGGGCAGTGCGGCGTCCTCGGGCCGGGCCCGGTTGAAGGTGAGCAGGGGCGAGGTCTCGGTCAGGCCGTAGATCTGCGTGAACTCCCAGCCCAGCTCCTCCCCCACCCGCTGGATCGTCCTGCTCGGCGGCGGGGCCCCGGCGCAGACGATCCGTACGCGGTCGCGGCCCGGGATCTCGCCCTCCCAATCGGCCGCCGCGTCGAGCACCGCGTTCCACACCGCGGGCGCACCGCACATCAGCGTGACCCCGTGTTCGTCGACGCGGCGCAGGATCTCGGCGCCGTCGACCTTGCGCAACACCACCTGCTTCACGCCGAGTCCGGCCATCACGTACGGCATTCCCCAGCCGTTGCAGTGGAACATCGGGAGCGTGTGCATGTAGACGTCGCGCTCCCACACGCGGGTGTGCAGCCCGAAGGTGAGGCCGTTGACCCAGATGTTGCGGTGCGTCAGCTGCACGCCCTTGGGGCGGGCGGTGGTGCCCGAGGTGTAGTTGATCGTGGCGGTGGCGTCCTCGTCCGGGCGGGACCAGGGGCGCGGCTCGATGCCGAACCGCATCAGCTCGGTGTCGGTCTGCGCGCCCAGGACGAACCGGTGGCGTGCCGTGATGCCGGCGAGTGCCTCCTCCAGCTCGGGGTCGACGAGCAGGACGGAGGCCCCGCTCTGGCGCACCACGTACTCGATCTCCTCGGGCTTGAGGCGGAAGTTGACGGGTACGCAGATCCGCCCGCTCATCGGCACGGCGAACAGCAGCTCCAGCATGCGCGCCGAGTTGTGGCTGACGACCGCCACGCGCTCGCCCTCCCCGACACCGAGCGCGTCGAAGCCCGCCTGCCACGCCCGTACGCGCTCGCCGAGCCGGCCGTACGTCGACTCGGGTACGGGCGGCCCGGGTTGGTTCGGCTCGTCGACGACACCGGGGCTGGAGGCGAAGCCCAGCTCCGCCCGGTCGAGGAAGTCCGTGACGGTCATCGGAATCCGCATTGCTCTCTCCTGTATCGGTGCGGCGACTTCAGGGGGGTGACGAGTAGCGACTGACGAGTAACGAATGAATGCCCGCAGTCTGACACGGACGGGCCGCGACGGCGTCAGCGGCGAATCGACCCGAAGCGAACGGAGCCCCGCCTCCCGGGCTCACCCCCCGAACCGCCTCCGGAACCGTCATCGGAACCGCCCTCGGAACCATCCTGGGAACCGTCCATCGCAGAGATCATCAACTCCCCCTCGGCGACGATCTCCTCCTTCCGCGCGGCCGAAACCTCCCCGAACAGCTCCACGGTGACCACCCCCGCCTCTTCCCTCCAGAGGCCCGCGAGGAAGCCGTCGACGAGCAGGGTGCGGTGGGCCTGGTTCCCCGTCCAGCTACGCCCCTTGGCCTCCGGGGGGACCACTCGGCTGCGGTCGGCGTGCGAGAGGAGGAGGTTGTCGAATTCGGGGAGGAAGCGGGGCGGCGCCGGTGTCTGCGCGTCGGGACGCGGGGCGTCGGGCAGGTCGAAGAGCTCCACCCCGTTCTCGTCCCGGAAGACGGCCAGGCCGGGGCGCAGCCGCTCGAAGGCCTCGCGCAGTCGGGTCAGTCCGGCCCAGACCTGCATGTCCTTGACGGAGGCGGGTCCGAAGGCGGCGAGGTAGCGCAGGACGACCTCGTCCACGGGCTGCGGTGCCTGCGCGGCGGGCCGTCCCAGCCAGTGCTCGAGGGTGGTCAGGCGCACCTGTCCGCTGCGCCCCCACACCCCGCGGGGCGTGACCTGGACCAGCGGCAGCCGGCAGCGGGCGGCGACGGACAGCGCCTGCGGGTCGGCGCCGGGCCAGTGCCCGAGCAGTTCCTCGCGGATCTCCCCCATGGTGCGCGGCTCGCTCTCGACGAAGGCGCGGGCGCGCTCGGAGAGCCGGTCCAGGTCCACCCCGACGAGGCCCTTGCGGAAGTGGTTCACCTCCCGGTCGCGGGCGGGCTGGACGAGCGGGCGCAGGGTCAGCGCGTCGTGCGCGGTGTGGGTGTGGATCGTCGAGCGCATGGTGACCATCCGGACCACCTCGCGGGACTCCATGAGCCCGGCCAGCTCGGCGGGACGGAACGCGGCGAGGCGGGCGTGGAGCTGGTAGTACGGGGGCTTCACGTTCTGCGCCTGGAGCCCGAGGAGGTGCCCGACGGCGTCCACGGCGGACATCTCGGCGCGGGTGAGGAGCAGCTGGCGGGCGAGCGTGGCACGGTTCAGCGACCGGTTGTCGAGTACGGCATGCGTTGACCTGGAGACCATACGAGCAAGCTAGCCGCCCTTGCGGACAAGGCCTGTCCGCAACTCGGCCGACTCCCGGCCGTCAGCGCCCCCGACGCCGCTTTCTCCCCTATATCCTGCCCATTGCCCATAAACAGACGTTCGACCGTTCGACCGGGAGCTGACCTGCGATGTCGGAGCGCCCAGACCGCCGCACCCCGCCGTCCGCCGCGAAGCGCGCGGGGTGGCGCCGCCCCGGCTCCCCGGCCGCCACGCCCCCGGCGGGCGGGCAGCCACCCGCCCCGCACCCCGCACCGGCCGCCCCCGCTCCCCCGAACCACCGCAGCGTGATCGACTCGGCCGTCTACCGCGACGGCCGCCGGATCGCCTCCCCCGCCACCCTGTCGGACACCTTCCGCCGGCTGCGCGAGGAGCCGGACGGCATGGCCTGGATCGGCCTGCACCGCCCAACGGAGCCCGAACTGCACTCCCTGGCAGCCGAGTTCAACCTCCACGAACTCGCCGTCGAGGACGCCCTGGAGGCCCACCAGCGCCCCAAGCTGGAGCGCTACGGCGACACCCTCTTCGTGGTCCTGCGCGCGGCCCGCTACCTCGACGCCCAAGAGGAGGTCGACTTCGGCGAACTCCACGTCTTCGTCGGCCCGGACTTCCTGATCACGGTCCGCCACGGCGGCGCCCCGGACCTCTCCGCCGTCCGCCGCCGCATGGAGGGCACCCCGGAACTCCTCTCCCTCGGCCCCGAGGCCGCCCTGTACGCCATCCTCGACGCGGTGGTCGACGGCTACGCCCCGGTCGTCGAGGGCGTCCAGACCGACATCGACGAGATCGAGACGGAGGTCTTCCGCGGCGACCCGGCCGTCTCCCGCCGCATCTACGAACTCTCCCGCGAAATGGTCGAGTTCCAGCGCGCCACCCGCCCCCTGGTCGGCATGCTCCACGGCCTGATGGCGGGCTTCGCGAAATACGGCACGGACGAGGAACTCCAGCGCTACCTCCGCGACGTGGCCGACCACGTCACCCACACCAGCGAACGCGTCGACGGCTTCCGCCAGGCCCTCACCGAAATCCTGACGGTCAACGCCACCCTGGTCTCCCAACAACAGAACGCCGAAATGCGCGCCCTGGCCGAAGCCGGCTTCGAACAGAACGAGGAGATCAAGAAGATCTCCGCCTGGGCCGCAATTCTCTTTGCACCCACACTCGTTGGCACCATCTACGGCATGAACTTCGACTCCATGCCGGAACTGGGCTGGAGCTTTGGATACCCCTTCGCGGTTGGCTTGATGGGGATGGTTTGCGTAAGTTTGTACGTAATTTTCAAGCGTCGAGACTGGCTATAAAGGGCGGCTGACCCCTCTCACGCAGCACGGGTCTGCGCCTTCGTCTCGCCCTGCTTACTACTCAACAGCTCGCTGGTCACCCTCGCCGACTCCGAAGCGGATCACAAACAGTGACATTGGCTTCTGAGCGGAGCCACCCCACCACCGCTCTGTGCGACCTCCTGATTGTGGCGACGAGTAGCGTTCAGGTCAGCCCGGGTGCTGGCAGAACGGATCCGCACGGGAGATCCTCAGTCAATGGTGAAGCCCCAGAAGATGCCGACTTCCTTGGCGGAGACAGCGAATACACCACAATCCATTACGTGGTTGGTGAAGCCCTCATAAGCACCCTCGCGACGGAACATATCGGCATGGGGATCCTCTCGCGCCGTCACCTCATTGGTAAAGAACAGCGCGTCTTCTCCGAATCTTTCCAGGATCGTTCTCGCGTGCGAGATCAGCTCGGCCTCTCGCGCATCGAAATCCGGAATGTCCTCTGTTTGGAACCACTCACCCTGGAGAGTGACCAGGATTTGTTCGGCGCCCCTCCTGGACACAGGGAAGGCCCTGCTGAAGTCTCCTGGCGTGACGGCACTGAACGGGCTGTCCGGGCCGGTGCCGTAATCGCCCCCTCCCGGTGCCGCGGCAACCTTCGACCAGCCACGCGGATCGTCCGTCCGCCGCTGCATGACGTCGAGGGCGTCCAGGCGCCAGTCATCGCGCCGCCGCGCCCCCACGGCCGCGAACATGCCCTCCCCGAAGAGGGCCCGCAGGGAACGGCTCCACAAGGTGGCGTCAATCCGAGTCACGGGCCTTACCCCAGTTCTCCAAGTGCGCACCACCGGTGCTGGGTCTTGTCGGTGGGCATGGAAGTGAGAACGACGAACGGCGGGTGGCTCCCCGGGTTGGGTCTCAGAACGACCCACACATGGTCACGTCACGCGCGGCGGTGTCGCCCCGGTCCCACGGCCTTCCCACGACGTCGTTCGTCGCCAGGAGGAGTGAGCGTGACGAGTTGGGTCCAGGGTTACCCGTGACTGCGGGCCCCGAGGAAGCAGTGGAACGCCTCGAACGGGGCTGGGCTGACAGTACGGCGTGAATGACGACTCCCGCGGCTCGGCCGGCTTTGCCGCACGCTCCCCTGCCCGCCGGTCATCCTCAGTTGCGGCTCGACGCCCGTACACGACGCGATCAGACCGGGTTGGCACGCTCCCAGGCCTCCAGGACATCGGCGGGGATGCGGCCGTGGGGACGTACGTGGTAGCCGTTCGCGCGTGCCCATTCTCGGATGGTGTCGGTGCTGACCGCGGGTCTGGCCGGAGGCTGGGGGTAGTCGATGGCGGGCGCCGTGGAGGGGGCGAAGGTGATGGGAGGGTCGAGGAGGTTCTTCGGGAACTGCGGGACGGACGTTTCCCCGCTCAGGACCGATGCAAGAAAGGCGGTGAGGGTGCCGTCGTAGGTGTACCAGAGGGGGCCGCGGGCTTCGTTGACAGCGATGCGCCAGCTGTCGGGGGCGTCTTGGGGATCAGTGATCCAGAACAGATACTCGCCGTTGGAGGTGACCCCGATGGCGAACAAGTGCTGAGGGTCGTAAGGGACGGGGTGGGTGCCCTCGTCGTAGTCACGCTGGAGATGCCCGCGGATTCGCGAGGGCATGGGTCCGGTGAGGTTGACCCAGGGGGTGTTCGCCCGTGGGTGGTAGATGTTGATGTAGTCGCTGTAGAGCCCTGGCCCGTAGGTGGCCGCGAGCTGCTTGTAGTCCTCGGGGAGGCCCACGCCGAGCTCCGCTTCCACGGCGCTCCAGTCGATCGGGAGCTGCGGTGCGGCCGGCGGCGGGCAGAGTCTGGTCAAAACAGTGAGGTCGGTCATTCGATTCCTTGCTGACGGCGGATCACCTGGGCGGCGTGGTCGGGATTGATGCGGCTCGTTCCCATGTGGAAGCCGTCCCTGCCGTTGGCCTCCAGCTGGATCCACTTCGGTACGGAGTCTGCTCTGTTGTCGGGGTAGTCAAGGTAGACGCTGTACTGGACAGTCTGCCCGGGGACGTTGTTGGACGAGTCACCGAGGACCGCGTTGTAGACCCTCTGTTCGTCGTCCCGCATGTCGGGGGAGTTCGTGGGGTCCTGGGTGATCGTGAAGAGATTGTCCAGGATGTCGCCGGAACCACCCAGCATCCGCGCGAGCATGTGGCCGCGGCCCTGGTTGTGGTCAGTGCCGTGGACGAAGCCGGGCGGCCGAAGAGAGTTCCGCGCGTGGGTACCCTCGTCGAGCATGTCCCGCGTGATCGTGGCGTGCATTTCGTAGACGCGACCGTGTTCGTCACGGACCCACACGACTCGCCCGCCCCACGTCGGATCTGCCTCGCAGCCGGCCAGACCCAGGGGATCCCACAGAGTGAAAGGGTTGGGAACGTAGCCGTAGTGGTTGGGTGACGGTGCGAGACCCAACGGGTCGGGGCTGATGTACCGGCCTGTGGTCGGGTCGTAGTACCGGTTGAAGTTGTAGTGGAGTCCTGTTTCAGGGTCGAGAATCTGGCCGGGATAGCGAAGAGGCGTGTAGGCACTGGCGTCACGGTTCCACTGGGTGGCGCCCCACACGGTACTGCGCGCACGCCAGGCAATCGAACCGTCGGGGGTGACCAGGGCGGCGGGGGTACCCGACAGGTCAGCGACGATCGCGAAGAACCGGCGATCGACTTCCTGCTGGTCACTGTCCTTCTTGATCTCCCGCTGCGCCAGAGGGAACAGGCCGGTGTAGTCCCACACCATGGTGGTGAAGCCATCGTCCAGCTCCGCGATCTGCGCGCCGTCCCAGGCATAGGTGCACCTCTCGGCGACAGCGCCGTCGTCGGTGAGGCGTTCCTTGGCGATCCGTCGGCCCATCGCGTCATACGTGTAGCGCCAGACGACTCCTTCCGGCGACGTGACGTGAGTGAGCCGGTCCTCAGCGTTCCACGTGAATTCTGTGGTGAGGACCTTGCCACTGAGGGTGGTGGTCGTGCGCTCGGCAAGCCGGCCCTGACCGTCGTAGGTGTACCGGGTGCGCCCGGAGCGGGTGAGGCGGGTGCCGGTGTAGGCGCGGCTGCCCGTGTCGTCCTGGCCGGGTGTCCCACTGGGTAGCTGGGCGTGCGTCTGGTCTCCGGCGGTGGTGTACGCGTACTGCTCACTCCATCCCCGGGCCTGAACCGCGGTAATGCGTGACGCGGAATCGAGGGTGTAGCTGCGGTGACCGAGGAGACTGTCATCGATGACAGTCGGCGAACCGTCGGCCTGGTAGGTGAAAGAGCGTTCCAGGAGTTCGGCGCCCAGCGCGGTCAGGAACTGGTGGCTGATACGCCCTACCGCGTCCCATTCCTGGTGCAGGGTGAGGGCTCCGTCGACGGTACGTGTCTTCTCACGCCCCATCGGGTCACGGTCGAACTGAAAGACGTGCTCACCCGTGGTGTACGAGGCCAGGCCGCTCTCGTCGAACGCGAGCCGGCTTACAGCGCCGGAGGGGGTGCGACGATAGGTACGCCTTCCCTCTGCGTCGTACTCGAAGGCCATGGTCCGTCCGTTGACGGTTTCGGCCAGCAGTCGCCCTGCGGCGTCGTGCTCCCACACGATGTCCGCGTGGGCGTTGGACACCCGGCATGCATGACCCTCGGGGCCGAAGGAGAAGACGGAGGCGGTGCCGTCGTCGTGGAGCAGGCGTACCACCCGGCCGAGGGCGTCACGCTCGAAGCTGAGGCTCTGACCGGCCGCGTTGGTTCGCCGGATCAGGCGGCCGACGGCATCGTGCTCGTACGTCAGCGTGCGGCCGTCGAAGTCCGTCTCCGCGACGAGACGCCCGGCTGCGTCGTACGTGTATGTCCACTGCCGGCCCGCAGGGTTGGTTACCTGCGTCAGCCGCAGCTCGGTGTCGCGGACGTACTGGTAGCTGTCTCCGTCCCCGCCGGTGGTTCCGGCGGTGCGGTCGAAGTGGGTGACCGTGTAGCTACGCGTGCGACCCATCCGGTCGGTGTGCGCGAGCAGGTTCCCTTCGCCGTCCCACTGCCACTCCTCCCTGCTGCCGTCCGGCAGCACACGCCAGGACAGATTCCCTTCGGTGGTCCATGCCTGGGTGAGGGTTCCACCGAGTGCGTCGGTCACACTCACGATGCGTCCGAAGGCGTCCCGGACGCAGAAGGCTGTCGATCCGTCCGGAGCCGTGATCTCCACGGGCAGTCCGGCGCGATCGTTGACGACCCGAGTAACCAGGCCGGCCGGGGACGTATACCGGGCCATCGCGCCGACGGCATCGAAAGAGCGTTCGGTTCGAGCGCCGGTGGCGCCTACGGCGCTGACGCTGCCGTCCTCGCCATACGCGTACTGGTACCGGATCCCGCCCCGCTCGATCACTTCTGTGGGGCGGCGCGCCAAGTCGTAGGCAGCGGTGGTGCGTTCCGAGTCCGGGGCGGTCATGGCGACGATGTCGCCGACCTCGTTGCGCTCCAGTCGGGTGGCGTGCCCGAGGGCGTCGGTGACGGCTACCATCCGGTCGAACGCATCGAACTCGTAGTGCCTGGTGTGGCCGAGCGGGTCGGTCTCCGCCACGACCTGGAGACGGTCGTTGATGTAGAACACCGTCGTACTGCCGGTGGAATCGGTGTACCGGGTGATGCGGTGGCCCGTCTCGGGGTGCACCTCGCCATAGGCGAACGTCGAGGACATGAACCCCTGCGGCCCGATGGTCCGGACGACCCGGCCCTCACCGTCGTACACATACTGGAACGTGGAACTGTTGCGGTCGGTCCAGGAAGTGACCCGGTCCCCATCGTCGTAGGTCAAGCGCAACGGCAATCCGGAGTCGTTGAAGATGGCGTCGAGGTTGCCCCGTTCGTCGAAGCCGTACCGGCGCACCTCGACGGGCCCCTCAGGCGTCCTCAGACTCAAGGAGCACACTCGGTGGTCCTCGGTGGTCACCTCGGCCGTATAGCCGCCGCTGTGCGAGACCGTCGTGGGTGCCCCATCGGGACGGCGGGAGATCGTGATGGTGTTGCCATGGCGGTCTTCGACCTCCGTCAGCCAGTAGGCGGTGGAGGCATGGTAAGGACTGCCGGCGAACGACTTCCGTAGACCGGTTCCGCGGTCGATAACCGTGTAGGTCGTCTCACCGCCGGCCTCCCCGTCGTGGGTGAGGGGCAGCTGTTCACCTTCCAGGGGGAGGACCGAATCGCCGCCGGGCCGCGGAAGGCGAGGGTAGACAAGCAGGGAGCCGTCCTCGCGTGCCCAGATGGCGCCGGCCCCGACTGGATCGGTTTCTATACGTTCGTCAAGCGTGGAGGCCCAGCTCCGCCCGAACCACTGACCGAAGCGGTAGCCCGACAGATGAGTACGACGCAGGATCAGTGGCAGAGCGCCCGGGAGCGCCAGATCGGTGTGCGGCAAGGTCATCTCACCAGTAGCGACATCGACCGGGTCGTTCTTGCATGTCTTCTTGGTCAGGGAGACCGCGTTGCGCCGTGGATCATCCTTCGCGTCGCGCAGCGAGTTCGGCTTGGTGCGGGAGGAGTCCTCAGATTTTCGGTAATCGACGGGTCGGTCCTTGCCAGGACTCTTGTCGCCTCCGCCGGAACCATTCTTCTTCAGCCGGTTGAAGCTGTCGTGGATGGCGTCGTCGTTCTTCTTGTGGTCGGTGGATATCTTCTTGACGGCCTTGGGGAGGGTGGTGCCGACGTGGTCGCCCATGGCCTTGGTGGCCTTGGTGAGGGCTGCCATTGCCTTGTCGGCGACGGGGTCGATGGCCTGGGCTATGGAGTCGCGGCCTCGGGTGCGGCCGTGGTGGGACTTGGCCTTGGTCAGGTGCGTGGTCGTCTTGCCGTGGATGTTGGTGCTGACGCTGTTGAGGTTGGTGCCGGCGCGGGCGTGTTCGGAGTGCTCGATGTGGAGGTCGGTCAGGCCGGTGCCGCCGCTCCCCCCGATTCCTGCACCGCCTGCGGAGGCGAGGTGGAGCGCTTCCTTGCCGGACTGGACGCCGTCGTTGAACCCGTCCTTGCCCGCCTGCTTGGCCTGGCCGAGGTCTACGCCGTCCTGGAAGCCGAGGGCCATCGAGCCGAGCTGGACGACGAGGTCGGCGGCCATGCCCTCCAGCGCGGCGACGGCGGGCTCGGTCATCGCGGACACGATGTAGCCGACGGCTTCCTCGACGCACTCCTTGATAAGGCGCTTGACGACCTCCTGCGTGGCGCGCATCGCGGCAGCACCGAAGAGAGCGGACAGGCCCGCGGTGACAGGGATCAGGGAGAGCGCGATGCCGGCCTCGGCCGCGAGGTACCCGAGCTGGACGAGAGCGGCGTACTTCATCGTCTCGACGGCGTCGGCTGCCATGTCCATCGCACCGGCGATGGTGCGCGCGGCGTCCGCGATGTCCCTGAAATGCTTGCTCTTGACCGTGTTCCAGTGCCGGTTCAGAGCCTCGATCGACTCGCCCTTGCTGGCGGAGAGGAGGCGTTCGACGTGGTTGTTGGCGAGTTGCCCGTCGTCGAGAAGGTCTTCGGCAAAGTCGCGGAGCGAATCGGCCATCTCCCGGTAGGCGTCCTCGTCCACATTCGGCCAGGCCACACCGATCAGGTCCAGCAACGTGTCCGCCCAGTCAGGCACCGTAACAGCCACGCGATGTCATCCCCATGCGTCAGAATCGATCAAATAGTCGAACAGCCCTACCATGCAACCGATCTGATAGGTAATCTGCACGCGCAAAACCGGTCACCCGCGGGAACGGAGCTCAGCTGCGCCCAATCGGCAAGTGACTCCTCTGATCAGAGGTCCACGCGACGTCCAACGCCGATCCGTAGTGAGTGAGAACGTGCACCGGGCGGGGTGTAGCCATGAAGCCTGCGTCGAGCCGCCCAGTAGCCGCCCGTCTGGGCCGCGCCGTACACCTCTTCGTCGGCAACATCGCTCCCCACCCCTGGACCTTCATGCCGCTCGGCCTCCTCTACCCCGAAAGATCCGTGGTCGTGGGGATAGCCAGGAGGGTCTGTTCGCCCTGTGAACGGAAACAGCCGCACCCAACCGCGAGCACCGCAGTGCAAACAGCGGCCACCTGCTCCTGACCCCCTGCCACTACGCCCAGTGACCCGTGATGGCACACGGATCACGGTCCCGACCAGCGGCAAACCTCCTTCATAGGCAGCCCCCGCCGGGGAGGATCTCGGGAGAACAAACCCCGTTGGGGAGCGGCTGGGGAGGATCGACCGCATCAACGGGAACCACGGCGAAAGGGCCTGAAATACGGATCGCCGCAGGCCAGAGCGCCTCTCCAGTCGGTTTCCGCAGGTCAGCGGGGTGAGGGTGACGACTTCAAGAAGATCTCCTCGTGGGCCGCCATCCTCTTCGCGCCCACCCTGGTCGGCACGATCTACGGCATGAACTTCGAAACGATGCCCGAACTGCACTGGGCGGCGGGCTACCCCTTCGCGATCCTGCTGATGGCGGTGGTCTGCACGAGCCTGTACGTCATCTTCAAGAAGCGCGACTGGCTGTAGCCGGCACATCAACGCCGTTGACAACTTAGCTCGCAGTCGCCCACTAGCCGCGGACCTTGACCGGAAACCACCGATGTCCGACCCCATGGCTAGCCTGTCCCCGTGACGCCCACCGGTGATCGACTTTTCCCCGCCGCACTCGCCGCCGCGATGACCGTTCTGTTCGACCACGCAGACGGGCACCGGGTCGACTTCGAGCCCTTCCCCGCCTTCCTGTCCGCTGACGAGACCGCCGACTGGTTCCAGGCATGGACCGGGAACAGCGACCTGGACGGTGGCGACTTCCGCGTGTTCGGGCAGGACGGCACCGGCGGGTACGCGGCTTTCTGGCTCATCCGCCCGAGCCTGCCGCTGGCCGAGCAGCCCATCGTTCTCCTCGGGTCCGAGGGCGAGACCGGTGTTGTCGCGCGCGACCTGGCCGATTTCCTGTGGCTGCTGGCCGACGGCTACGGCCCCTGGGAAGCCGCCACCTCGTACGAGCCGGACTGGATCGCCCGCCCCAATCCGGAACTGACGGCCATCGCGCAACGATTCGCACCGCACCAGCCTCGGTCAGCCGTTGCCGTGATCGAACTGGCAGCCCAGGAGTTCCCCGACTTCGACGACACGATCATGGAAGTCTGCCGCTGACCCCAGCCCCCGGGACCGCTCGAAGCACCACAGACCTGCCGCAGGCAACATTCGCAGTAGCCTCAGGCCATGAGTCGTGGTGAAAGCGGGGAAGCGCTGGTCTCAGAGGCTCGCGAGATGCTGGCCACCGGACAGGGCGAGGAGGAGGTCTTCGCCGAACTGGCCGCACGCACCGGTGAGTGGGACGCCTGCGCGTTGGCCCTGTGTCTGGCCCTGGGAGTGCCCCGGCCGGACGCCGAATTCCGGATCCGCGAGGCTCGGCCCCTCTTCGAGGAATTCGTGGTGGGCGAGGAGGACCTCGTCGCCTCGGTTCTAGCCTTTGGGCACGTGTTCGTCGTGGACCGGGTGCTGGACGCTCACGGCGAACGGATCCGCGATCTGTTGGGGACCGCCGCCGACACCCGCGGGGGCTTCCACGGCGGCCTTCTCGGGTGGTTTCGTAGCGGGGAACTCACAAAGATCTTCCTGTTCTTCGCGAAAACGCGGTTCCGGGACGGGCGAGGCTCACCTCCCGAGTTCTGGGCGGCCATGGTTATGGCCGGGGAACTCCTGGCGACCGCGGGCGGCCCGGACCAGGCAGAGGTGACGGCTGGGCTGGAACACTGCCGGGCGCAGGCGACCGCCGTCGGTACGGACTCTCAGATGCTGCCGTAAGAGGAAACGAGGCCCTCAGGTACGTACTCGGGCACTGTGCCGAGCAGGTGCGTCGATGGCCGCGCGGCCCATACCGGGGCAGGGTCTACGGGGGACTGGCTCTAGGGGTGGCCGAGGTGTCGCAGGATCGCGGAGGTGAATTCGGTGGTGGTGGCCGAACCGCCGAGGTCGCGCGTGCGCAGCGAGGTGGTGGACAGGACGCGGGCGATGGCGTTCGTGATGTCCGCGGCGGCCGCCGGGTGGTTGAGGTGGTCGAGCATCATGGCGGCGGACCAGATCGCGCCGATGGGGTTGGCGATGCCCTGACCGGCGATGTCGGGGGCCGACCCGTGGACGGGCTCGAACATGGAGGGGTATTCGCCCCGCGGGTTGAGGTTGGCTGACGGGGCGATGCCGATGCCGCCGGCCACGGCCGCCGCCAGGTCGCTGAGGATGTCCCCGAAGAGGTTGGAGGCGACGACGACGTCGAAGCGGGCGGGGGTGAGGACGAACTTGGCGGCCAGCGCGTCGATGTGTTCCTGGTTCCAGTCGACCGCGGGGTGCCCGGCGGACCGTTCGGCCACCAGCTCGTCCCAGAACGGCATGGTGTGCACGATGCCGTTGGACTTGGTCGCCGACGTGAGGCGGCCGCCGCGCCGTTCGGCGAGGCCGAAGGCGAAGTCGAGGACCCTGGTCACTCCGGCACGCGTGAACACGGCTTGCTGTACGGCCATTTCATCGGGAAATCCGCGGTTCATCCGGCCGCCGATCTCGCTGTACTCGCCTTCGGTGTTCTCCCGGACGACCACGAAGTCCACGGTGCCGGGCGCGGCCGCGCGCACCGGGCTGGGCAGGCCCTCGAACACGCGGATCGGGCGCAGGTTGACGTACTGGCGGAAGGCGCGGCGGATCGGGATGAGCAGTCCCCACAGGGAGACGTGGTCCGGCACACCCGGGTAGCCGACCGCGCCGAGGAGGATCGCGTCGTGACGGCGGAGCTGCTCCAGCCCGTCCTCGGGCATCATCGAGCCGAGGCGCAGGTGGCGTTCGCAGGACCAGTCGAACTCCTCGTAGGCGAACGTGATGCCGTGGCGCCGCCCGACGGCGTCGAGGACCTCGCGTGCCGCCGGGAGGACTTCGGTGCCGATGCCGTCGCCGGGGATGAGGGCGATGCTGTGGTTCGTCATGGTCAGCGCCGGCCTTCCGCGACGAACCGCACGGTCCCGTCACCTCCGCGCTGCAGGACGCCTGCCGTGGGGGCGGGGAAGTGGGTGCCGATGACGAGCGTTCCCGTGTCGGCGTACCGCTCGACGAATGCCCGACGGGTGGCGGCGGCCGTCGCCGCATCGTGGTCGGACAGGCTGGGTACGTCGGGTTCGATGAACTGGACCGGGTGGTGCACGAGGTCACCGGTGATCACCGCGCGCTCCTCCCCGGATTCGACCACGACGGCGACCTGCCCCGGGGTGTGGCCGGGAGCGGCTTCCAGGCGCACGCCGTCACACACCCGGTGGTCGGTTCCGACAAAGTCGACGAGACCTTCGTCGATCAGCGGCTGCATCGTGTCGTGGAGGCCGGCGTCCGCCTCGTCCGCCCAGTGGTCCCATTCGACGCGTGTGACGAGGTGACGTGCGCGGGGGAACGTCGGCACCCACTTCCCTTCCACCAGGCGCGTGTTCCACCCGATGTGGTCGAAGTGGAGGTGGGTGCACACCACGGTGTCGATCGACTCCGGCGGATAGCCGAGGGCGGCGAGGTCGTCGAGCCACGCCGAGTCCAGCATGCGCAGGAACGGCACCGCGGGCCGGTCGTTGCCCACGCACGTGTCCACGAGGATCCTGCGCGTGCCGGTGTCCACGAGCAGCCCGTGCACCGAGATCACGAAGGTGCCGTCCGCCCTGCTGAAGTCGGGTGCCGGCCACGGGTACCTCTTCAGGAGCGCGGTGTCGTCCGTCCGCAGGGCCCCTGTGAGGGGAGCGGGCACTTCCGCCTCCAGCACCTTGTGAATCACGGTTGTACCGATCCGCCACGTCGTCATCCGAGCCTCCACTTCAACAAGAGATCGAATAATATTGACGGTCGATAGAAGTACGCAATAGCGTGAGGGTGTCAGAACCCTCGATCACCGTGGTGGAAGGAAGCACCGGATGGGTCTCGCCCAGGACCGCGACGCTCCCGTCGTGAACACCCGCTCAGGTCCGATCCGCGGCGTCGTCGAAGGCGGCCTCGCCGTGTTCAAGGGCGTGCCCTACGCCGCGCCGCCCGTCGGAGCCCTCCGGTGGCGCCCCGCGCAGCCGCATCCCGGCTGGAGCCGGACCCTCGACGCGACCGCGCACGGCCCCAGCGCACCCCAGGGCGTCCGTGTGGGCGACCCCGTACTCGGCGGCCACGGATTCCCGCCCTTCGACGAGGACTGCCTGACCCTCAACGTGTGGACGCCCGGCACCGACGACGCCCGCCGCCCCGTCCTGGTCTGGATCCACGGCGGCGCCTTCATCTCCGGCTCCGGCGCGATGCCCAACTACTCGGGCGAGACCTTCGCCCGCAACGGCGACCTGGTGGTGGTGAACCTCAACTACCGGCTCGGGCCACTCGGCCTCCTCTCCGTCGCCCCGGACGACGGCACCGGGCAGGGGAACGTCTGGCTCACCGACCAACTCGCCGCGCTGCGCTGGGTTCAGGACAACATCGCCGCCTTCGGCGGGGACCCCGGCAACGTCACCGTCGCCGGCCAGTCCGCCGGCGCCCTTTCCACAGCGGCACTCGCGGGCCATGCGGGTGACGGCCGCCCGTTCCGCCGGGCCATCCTCCAGAGCGTCCCGCTCGCCATCCCCCTGGCCACGCCCGCCGAATCCCTCGCCCGCACCGCCGCCTGTCTGGAGATCGTCGGCGCGAAGGACCTGGACGAGCTGCGTACGGTGCCCTGGCCGCGCCTGGTCGAGGCCACCGCCGCACTCCTCGTGGACACCATGGAGTGGGGACACTGGACCGCACCGTTCATGCCGGTGCTCGACAGCGCCACGGCGCCGCTGCAACCGGCCGAGAACCTGCTCGACGGTCCGGGCGCCGATGTCGACGTCCTCATCGGCTGGACCAGGGAGGAGGCCGCCTTCAGCTTCGCGCTGGCCGAGACGTACGCGTCGACGACCAGGGAACAGGTGCTCCGCCGAGCCCAGGACACCTTCGGCGACGGCGCGGCCGAGGCCTACGCGGCGTACGAGGCCTCCCGCCCGGGCGCACGGCCGGTCGACGTCCTCATCGACCTGAACACCGACGAGCTGTTCAGGAAGCCGACCCTGGCGTTCGCGGAAGCGCGGGCGGCACGGGGCCGCCCGGTCTGGGCGTACGAGTTCGATTTCCCCACACCCGCGCACGGCGGCCGCCTGGGCGCCCCGCACTGCCTTGAACTGCCCTTCGTGTTCGACAACTTCGACAGCTGGTCGCACGCGCCGTTCCTGGCGGGAATGGACACCAGGATCAGGGACGGCCTGGCCAGGACCATGCACCGGGCATGGATCTCGTTCATCCGCACCGGCGACCCCAACCACCCGGCCATGCCCCGCTGGGACCGGTACGACCGGCAGTCCCGCACCACCATGCGCTTCGACGCCGTCACCACGGCCGTTTCGCATCCCGGGCCGCGCTGACCCGCAACAGCGCTAGGTCTTGTCCGGCGGATCATGTGACGGTCGCCTCGCGTCGGAACCATTCTTCGGTTCGTGGGGCGGGGTGATCTGACGAATGACGAGTGGGCGCGACTTGCGCCCCATCTGCCGAAGACCGGCGGCCGGGGCGGTCGTTGGAACGACCACCGAACAGTGAGCAAGGACCAGCGGGCCAACCGCAGGCGCCGAGGAAGCCGAGGAGGCCGGCCAGCGGGCTTCGACAAGGAGAGGTACAAGCGCCGCAACGAGGTCGAGCGCACGATCAACCGGCTCAAGCACTTCCGCGCCGTGGCTACGCGCTACGACAAGCGCGCCTACGTCTTCCACCGCACTGTCACCGTGGCTTCCATCCGCCTGTGGCTCCGCTCGTGATCGGCCAGATAAAACGGTGGCCGCCTGATTGGCTTCCCTGCCACGATCGGGGTGTGACCACGTTGTTCCTGATGGTCGGCCTGCCAGGGGCCGGAAAGACCACGCGGGCTCGGCAGCTCGCCGCGGAGCACGGCGCGCTGCGTCTGACGCCCGACGACTGGATGATTCCCCTGTTTGGCGAGGCGGAGGCCGACGGGAAGCGCGACGTGCTGGAGGGGCGCATGCTCTGGCTCGCCCTGGAGGCCGTCAGACTGGGCACCAACGTCGTCGTGGACTACGGCTGCTGGTCACGAGACGAACGCTCTGCGATCCGCTGGCTGGTGGAGGCCGAGGAGGCATGCTTCCGCATGATCTACCTGCCGGTGGACGAGGAGACCCAACGCGCCCGTATCGCCCACCGCTGGGCGACCACCCCCGAAGAGACACTGCCGATGTCCGAGGCCGACATCATGCACGGGCGCGCGTATTTCGAGGAGCCCGACGCGGCGGAGCTGGAGAGCCGCAGGGTCGCCGGCCCGCCGCCCAGGTGGGTCGACTGGCGGGAGTGGGCCGCCGACCGGTGGCCCTCGTTCGCGTGACTGCTGCGGCCCACGACGACTCAGCCGTACCAGGCGTGCCCTGCACCAGCCCGAAATGATCCGCCGGACAGGCCCTAGACGAGGGGTCCGTCCACGGCCTGCTCCGTCCAGATGGTCTTGCCCCTGCTGGTGAACCGGCTGCCCCAGCGGTCGGTGAGCTGGGCGACGAGGAAGAGGCCGCGCCCGCCCTCGTCCGTGTCCCGTGCGCGCCGCAGGCGCGGCTGGGTACTGCTGGAGTCGGACACCTCGCAGACCAGGACCCGGTCCCGGATGAGCCGCAGACCGACCGGGCCTCCGGCATAGCGGATCGCGTTCGTGACGAGTTCGCTGACGATGAGTTCCGTCACGAAGCTGAGGTCGTCCAGCTTCCAGGCGGACAACTGCCCCACCACGAGCTCGCGGGCGTGCGCGACGAGGGACAGGTCCGCTTCGAGTTCCCATTCGGCGACGTGATCGGGCGAGAGGACGTGGGTGCGGGCGAGCAGCAGGGCGACGTCATCGGCGGGCTCGTGGGGCAGGACGCTGTCGAGAACGCTCTGGCTGATCTCGCCCAGGGCCCGGCTCGGGTCGCCGCCGGCGCCGGCGAGCGAGTTCCGCAGTCTCTCCATCCCCTCGTCGATGTCGCCGCCGCGGCTCCCGACGAGTCCGTCCGTGAAGAACGAAAGCATGCTGCCGGGCTGGACGCCGAACTCCGTCACCTCGAAGGGCATTCCCCCGACTCCCAGCGGCGGCCCCGGCACCATGCCGACGAAGGCCGGCTCCCCGCCGGGCGGCAGCAGGGCCGGCGGCGGATGTCCGGCGGTGGCAGCGGCGCACACCCGCGTCACCGGGTCGTAGACGGTGTACAGGCACGTCGCTCCGAGCACCGCCGTCTCCGAGCGGGATTCGCCCGTCGTCTGCTCGCCGGAGAGACCGAGCACGAGGTCGTCCAGGTGCGTGAGGAGCTCACCCGGATCCAGATCGAGGTCCGCCAGGGTCCGCACCGCGGTCCGCAGCCGCGCCATGGCCGCGGTGGCGTCGAGTCCATGGCCGACGACGTCCCCGACGACGAACGCCACGCGCAGCGACGGCAGGGGGATGACGTCGAACCAGTCCCCGCCGACTCCCAGGCCGCCGCCCACCGGCCGGTAGACCCCCACCGCCTCGGCGGCGGCGAAGTCCAGGGCCGAGCGCGGCAGCAGGCTGCGCTGCAGGGCCACCGCCGACCGGTGCTCCTTGGAGTAGCGGCGCGCGTTGTCCACGCCGAGAGCGACCCTGGAGACCACGTCCTGCAGGAGGGCCACGTCCTCCTCGCCGAAGGGGGAGGGCAGCCGGCCGCGCCAGACCGTGACGCAGCCGAGGATGAGACCTCGCGCGTACAGCGGCACCGCCACCGAGGAGTGCACCCCGTCGGGGACGAACATCCGCAGGGTCGCGGGATCGGCGCCGAGTCGCTCGCGCAGAACGGCGACATCGGACACCGGCACGGCCTGCCCCTTCATGAGGGGACGCATCAGCGCGCTGTCCGATACGGGAGGAAGCGCCTCCCCCACCGCCAGGAGGTCCTCCGCGGATATCTCCGGTCCCTGTGCGGCGGCGATCCGGCGCAGGCGGACGTCACCGGTGGCGTCGAGGTGCGGCGGCTCGTCGCCCACCAGCACCGACTCCGCGAGGTCCACGGTCGCCAGGTCGGCGAATTCGGGGACGAGCAGGTTCACGAGGGTCTCGGCCGTCTCCGTCACGTCCAGGGAGGCGCCGATGCTCACCGCGGCGGCGTGGGACAGCCCCGTGCGGCGTCGCTCCGCATCGCGGGCGGCTGCCGTCGCCGTGGCTTCGTCCGGGGTGACCAGTACCAGCCACCTCGCGCCGGAAGCGGAGGCGCCGGCCGCCCGCGCCCCGAGCCGGACCACAGTGAACGCCAGGCCGGCCGTCACACCCGAGCGGCCTCCGGGCGCTGCCACAGGGCGCCGCCCCGGATCGGGTTCCGCCCCGCTGTCCGGAAGCAACGCCAGCAAAGGAGCACAGACCTGCCCCGGCGAGCACTCCAGCAGCGTCGCGGCCGTCCCCGAACAGGCGACGACCACGCCCTCGTCGTTCAGCACGACCGCTGCCATGTCGCTGACGGACGCCAAGGCCGGGCTCAGGCCGCCATGCTCCGGTTCGCGCATGTCGCCTCCACACAGCGTGACCTTCAGTATCGCCCCGCAGGGATCACCCGGCGACCGGGCCGCGCCCGCCGACCGCCCGGGGTCAGAGGTTGCCGCTGTAGCCGGGGTCCGGGTCCTGGCGGGGGGTCCACCATTCGGTGAGGCCCCAGACGCCCAGGGTGAGCGCGAGCAGGGCCGCCAGGATCCCCGCCCAGGGGCGGCGGGTCCAGCGCGTGGTCAGCCGCCAGGTGAGGAAGGGGAGCAGGGCGCCGCCGAGGACGATGAGCGGGAGGTCCACGAAGACCACGCTCAGGTCGCGGGCGTGGCCCTCGAATCCGCCGTCGATGCTGAACGCGGCGCGCGGTGCCCACACGAGCGCCGCGATGGTCGCGCCGAGGGCGGCGAGGAGGCGGCCGGGCCGCCGGGTCTGCAGGGTTCTGCCGGTCATGACCTGGAGGGACGCCGCCGCGTGACGCGTGGTTCCCCGTAGGTCAGCGGAGTTGGCGGCGGACCAGGTCGTGGAAGAGGCCCGCCGGGTCGGCCAGGAGGTCGGCGGGCGGGCCCTGCTGGACGACGCGGCCGTCGGACATGACGATCACCCGGTCCGCGTCCATGATCGTGGAGAGGCGGTGGGCTATCACCACGCGGGTGGAGCGCAGGGCGCGGGTGGATTCGATGACCGCGCGCTGGGTTTCGTTGTCCAGCGCGCTGGTGGCCTCGTCGAAGAAGAGGATGCGCGGTTTGCGGATGAGGGCCTGGGCGATCATCAGGCGCTGGCGCTGACCGCCCGAGACGGTGCCGCCGCCGTCGGACAGCATCGTGTGCATGCCCATCGGCATGGCCTTGATGTCCTCGGCGAGGCCCGCCATCGCGGCGGCTTCCCATGCCTCTTCGAGGGAGAACGTCCCGGCGCCGCAGATGCAGTCGAGGATCGAGCCGGTGAAGGGCTGGGCGTTCTGGAGGACGACGCCGCACTGGCGGCGCACGGCCGCCTGGTCGAGTGCCGCCAGGTCCTGGCCGTCGTAGAGCACGCTGCCGGAGCCGGGCTTGTCGAAGCCGATGAGCAGCCGGAGCAGGGTGGACTTGCCGCAGCCGCTCGGGCCGACGATGGCCACGAACTCGCCCGGACGCACCGTGAAGCTGATGTCCTCCAGGATCAGGGGGGCGTCCTCCGTGTAGCGGTAGGACAGGGACTTGGCCTCGATGGCGCCCGTCAGGCGGGCCGGCCGGGTGCTGGAGCGGCCCGCCTCGGGGGTCTCCTGCAGGAGCGGCTTGATCTGTTCGAACATCGGCAGGACGGACGCGGCCGAGATGAGAGCGCCCGTGAGCTGCGTGACGGAGGACAGGAGCATCGTCAGCGCGGTGCTGAAGGTGAGGAACTCGGTGGCGGACATGGCGCCGCGGGCCGGGCCGGCCAGCAGCATGAACATCACCAGCGTGCACAGCGGCAGGTAGACCGCGCCCAGCACGGTGATGGTGTTCTGGATCCGGCCGATGCGCTGTTGCAGGTCGCGGGTCCGGGCGAACTCCCGCGCCCACGCCGCGTACGCGAAGCTCTCGGCCGCGGCGACGCGCAGTTTGGGCAGGCCGCGCAGGGTCTGGAAGGCCTGGTTGTTGAGCCGGTTGCCGAGTTCGATCAGGCGGCGCTGGTAGCGCAGCTGCCACAGCCCCAGGCCCAGGAAGACCGCCGCGACGACGACCAGCATGGCGAGCGCGGCCATCGCCAGCGGCACGCTGTAGACGAGCAGCAGGACGAGGTTCATCGTGCCGACCGTGCCGGCCTGTACGCAGACCGGGCCGATGCCGGACAGCACGCGGCGGATGGTGCTGATGCCCATCGCCGCGCCGGCCAGTTCGCCGGTGGAGCGGCCGGTGAAGAACGTGGTCGGCAGCCGCAGCAGCCGGTCCCAGACCGCGGGCTGCAAGGTGGCCTCGATACGGCCCTCCATGCGCAGGAGTGAGGTGTTCTGCAACAGCATGAAGGCGGCCGAGACGACGCCGGTCGCGATCAGCGCGAACCCGGTCTGCACGATGAGGCCGCTCTCGGCCTGCGGGACGTACCGGCCGAGGACCTGGCCGGTGGCGATGGGCACCAGCGCCCCCAGGACCACTGCGGCCAGCCCGCCCAGGAGGATGCTGCGCAGCTCGGGGAGGGTGCCGCGGACGCTGAAGCGCAGCAGCGCGGGCAGGCCCACCCGGCCGTCGGGCAGCGGCCGGTAGAGCATGACGGCGTGCGGGGCGATGGCCGTCTCGTTGGCCTTGCCCAGGCGTTCGCGCGTGCCGGTGGCGGGGTCGACCGCCGTGTAGCGGCCGCGCCGCCACAGCAGGGCGACGGGTGCGCCGTCCTGTTCGCGCCGGCCCACCAGCGGGCCGCTGTTCTCCCGCCACCAGCGTCCGGCGAGCCGGACCGGGCGGGTGCGGATGCGGGAGGCGAGCGCGATGCGTTCGACGGGATCGGTCTGGTCCGCCTGCCCGGACGCGCCGTCGGCCGGGCCGTCGGGTTCGGTGAGGGCGATACGGGCCTCGGCGGCGACCAGGCGGCAGGCGGCGAAGGTCGCGTCGGCGCTCGCGCCCCGGTGGGGGTCCCGGCCGGAGCGGTCGATGGATGCCAGCAAGGTCCGGTCGGCCTGGGTGCGGGCGGCCCGGCCGGCCTCGATGCCGGCCGCCGTGCGGTCCTCGTGGGCGCGTTCGAGCCGTTCGATCCACCGGTCCAGGGCGTACAGCAGCCGGTACTGCTGGTCGACCATGCCCTGCCACATCGCGGGGTCGACGAGGAGGGTGCCGACCGCCTCCGCCTCGTACACGGCGCCGTACTGCACGCTGCCGGGGGCGAGCTGCATCCACAGGATGTCCTCGTCGGCCCCGCCGTGCGCGGTGCCGGCGCTGCCGTCGAGCGGTGCCTGGTAGAGCACGCGCAGGCCGCGGCCGATGCCGCGCGCGAAGGCGTCCTCGAGCGGGCTCGGCTGTGCTCCGGCGGGGGCGCCGTACTGCCCTTGACCGGCGTACCAATGTCCGCCGGGGAACTGGTCTGCGTAGAACTGGTCGCCGTACTCCTGGCGGTAGAGCTCCCGCAGTTCGATGCGCCGCAGCAGGCACCCCTGCAGGGGCCGGCCCACCAGGGTGTGGTGCGGTCCCTCGGGCGGGCCCAGCAGCAGCGTGCCCGGCTCCAGCCGGCCCAGGAAGTGCCAGTGCCCGGCCTGCGCGGCGTCGACGGCGAAGAGGTCCAGCTCCCCGTGTACGACGAGCCACAGCACGAGCGGGCCCCCCAGGGACAGGCTGCGCAGGCCCGTGCAGTCGACCGGCGAGCCGAGGCCGCCGAGGGCCGCGACGACCGGGTCGGGGACCGTACCGGCCGCTGCCGTGACCGTGTCGTGGTGCGCGTACGTCACCTCAGTGCTCCTTGACCAGTTCGGCGTACGGGCCCTGCGCGGCGACCAGGTGCTCGTGCCGGCCGCGTTCCACGACCGTCCCCCGGTCGAGTACGACGATCTCGTCGCTGTCGCGCACCGTGCTCAGCCGGTGGGCGATGACCACGCAGGCGCAGCCGCGGCGGCGCAGGTTGTCGATGATGACCTGCTCGGTCACGGCGTCCAGGGCGCTGGTCACCTCGTCGAGGACCATGACGCTGGGCCGGCGCACCAGCGCCCGGGCGATCTCCAGGCGCTGGCGCTGACCGCCGGAGAAGTTGCGGCCGTCCTGCTCGACGCGGCTGTGGATGCCGCCGGGGCGGCGGGCGACCACGTCGAGGACGGCGGCGTCCCTGAGGGCCGCGGTGACCGCCTCGTCCGTGAGGGAGGGGTCCCACAGGGTGACGTTGTCGCGGACGGTGCCCTCAAAGAGGAAGACGTCCTGGTCGACGAAGGAGACCGAGGCGGCGAGCGCGCCGCGCGGGATGTCCTCCAGCCGCATCCCGTCGATCCGGATGGTCCCCTCCCAGGGGGCGTAGAGGCCGGAGATCAGCCGGGAGACGGTGGACTTGCCGCTGCCGGAGCCGCCGACGAGCGCGACCTGCTGCCCGGGCCCGACCGTGAGGGAGAAGTCCTTGAGCAGCGGGGCGTCCAGCGGGCTGTAGCCGAAGGTGACGTTCTCCAGCTCCACGTGGCCCTTGAGGCGGCGGGTGCCTGCGGCGGGCTCGCGCCGCGCGTGGACGGGGTCGACGGGGAAGTTCTCGACGTCCTTGAGGCGGGCGACGTCGGCGGCGAAGTCCTGGATGCGGCCGGCGACTCCGCCGAGCCGGGAGATCGGGGCGGTGAAGCTGGTCACCAGGGCCTGGAAGGCGACGAGCAGGCCGACGGTGAGGTGCCCCTCCACCGCCCGCAGGCCGCCGATCATCAGGATCAGCGCGCTGTTGAGCGCGGCGAGGGTGGGCGCGACGATGGCCAGCCACGCGCTGGGCACGCCGAGCCGCTGCTGCACGTCGAGGGTGACGGCGTGCTGTCCGGCCCAGCGGCGGAAGAAGCCGTTCTCGCCGCCGGTCGCCTTCATCGTCTCGATGAGCTGGAGGCCGCTGTACGAGGTGTTGGTCAGGCGGGCGCTCTCGGCGCGCAGCTTCTGCGTGCCGGTGGCCCGTACGCGGATCACGATCCGCAGGGCCACCACGTTGAGCAGCGCGATCAGCACGCCGACCAGGGTGAGCTGCGGATCGTACGTCCACAGCAGCACGGCGTAGAGCACGACCACCACGGCGTCCACGCCCGCGGCGGCCAGGTCCCGGGCGAGGGTCTCGGCGACGGCGTCGTTGGACTGGAGGCGCTGGACCAGGTCGGCGGGGTTGCGCTGGGAGTAGAAGGCGACGGGGAGCCTGAGCAGGTGGCGCAGGAAGCGGGCGCTGCCCAGGGTGGAGGAGATGACGCGCCCGCGCAGCAGGTTGGCCTGTTGGAGGGCGGTGAGCGTCGCGGTGAGGACGAGCGCGACGGCCATCGCCGCGAACAGCACGCCGAGCAGGGAGGTCTGCTCCCCGATGAGGAACATGTCGATGTAGGTGCGGCTCAGGGCCGGGACGGTCGCGCCGACGGCGACCAGCAGGAGGCTGGAGAGGACGGCGGCGGCCATGGTGCCCGACGTGCCGCGCAGGCGGGCCGGCATGGCGCCCAGGACGCCCGGCTTGCGGCCGCCGCGGCGGAAGCCGTCGGCGGGTTCGAAGGTGAGCACGACTCCCGTGAAGCTGGAGTCGAACTCGTCCATGGGGACGAACCGGCGGCCCTTGCCCGGGTCGTTGACGTAGACACCCTTGCGGCCGAGGCGGCGGCCCGTGCCGTCGTAGACGACGTAGTGGTTGAACTCCCAGAAGAGGATGGCCGGGGCGCGCACTTCGGCGAGTGCGGCGAGGTCCATCTGCATGCCCTTGGCCGCGAGTCCGTAACTGCGGGCGGCCTTGAGGAGGTTGCTGGCGCGGGAGCCGTCGCGGGAGACGCCGCAGGCGATGCGGAGTTCTTCGAGGGGGACCCAGCGGCCGTAGTGCCCGAGCACCATGGCCAGGGCGGCGGCGCCGCACTCCACCGCCTCCATCTGGAGCACGGTGGGGGTGCGTACGGGGCGGGGCGTACGCCCCCTGGGGGCCGGGGCGGGCCTGCGGCGGGTGCCGCCCTTGGGCTCGGGGCGGCGCCGGCGTCCGGCGGGCGGGAGCCGGTGGGCCTGCGGGGCGCTCACGGCAGCAGCCAGTCGACGGGGCGGCGGGCGGCGAGGTGGACGGCGCCGGTGACCGGGGTCGCCGAGTCGACGGCGTACGGGGGCCCGTCCGCGGACGTCCACCGGTAGCCGGACCTGGTGGCGGTGGTGCGCTCCAGCTGGACGAGCACGGCGACCGGGTTGCCGTGGCGGGCGAACTCCCGGGCGAGCGCGCCGTCTCCGAGGAAGCCGCTGATCTGCGCCTGCGTCTGGGGCGCCCGGCCGACGGCCTTGACGCGGCCGCGCAGCATGCCGAACTGCTGCTGGGGGGCGGACTGGACGCTGAGGTCGACGGTGGCGCCCACGGGGACCGCCGGGCCGCTGCCGGCCGGTACGTACAGCACGGCCACGAGCGGGTCCTGCGGGTCCTTCACGCGCTCGACCGTCGCGACGTCCGCGCCGGTCGTGACGACCGAACCCACCTTGGAGACCAGGGTGGTCAGCCGGCCGCCGGTCACCAGGCGCACGGGGCGGTCCCCCTGTTCCGTACGGACAGTGAGCAGGGGCGCGCCGGGGGCCAGGAGTTGGCCCTCCTCGGCGAGGACGGCGGTCACCTGTCCCGCGACCGGGCTCTGGAGCACGTAACTGCCTTCGGCGTGGGTGAGGATGCCGGGCGCGGTCAGTTTGGAGGAGACGGTGCCGGTGAAGGCCCAGAAGGCCGCGGCGGCCATGACGACGACGGTGACGGTCAGGACGAGCCGCCCCTGCGGGCGCGCGAAACGCACGGGCAGGTCGAGTTCTTCGGGCGATTGCAGCTTGGAAAGAGCCTTTTGGCGGAACTGCACGGACTATTCCTTCAACTGCATTCGTACCGGCGGGACGCGGGGGCAGCCCTGAACCCCGGAGCCGTGGGGGGCACTCCGGGGTTCAAGGGATATCCCGATCAGAGACCGGCGCGACCGGTGTTCACCGAAACGCCGGTGATGCCCTGGACCAGGCCGGGGACGTGGGAGACGATGCCCGTCGCGGTCTGGACGGTGTTGAGGGAGCCCACGAGGCCGACGACGTCGTTGACGTCGCTGGTCACGGCGCCGACGAGGCCGCCGTGCACGCTGACGAGGCCGCCGGAGACGGCGTCCAGCTCGGTGTCGGCGATCTCGCGGGTCTCGATGTCGTTACGCATGGCGCGCACCTTTCATTGGGGGGAGGAATTCATTCCTGCGGAAGTCGGGCGGCGTGGAACTCGGCCGCCATTCACACCTGCCGCAGTGCGCATGATGAAAGCACGCGAACGGGTGGCCCGGCCAATCCCGTTGACGCCCCATCACGGCCGGATGACCACCTCACTCGACCGGCGTGCAGCTTCATTCACCGAAAAGTGACGGCTTCTCCACAGAATCGAGTAACACATCTGCGCCACCCGTTGCTTACAAGGAACCCAACGGGGCAAACCACCACGAATCAGAGGGGATGGCGCCTGCTGTTGGGGGAGTTGTGGAGGCGGCCCGTCCCGCACACGCACACGATGTGCAGGTTTTCGGAAGGCGCGCGCGGTGACGGGCCCCTCACCCCCCGTACGGATCCACGGGCGGCACCGGCGTTGGGTCAGCCGAGGCGGGTCGGGGAGGAGGCGGACGGCGTCAGCAGGCGGGGGGCGCCGCCGCCGTCGGCGGGGACGGTCCACAGGTCGGTGCTGTCGACGACGCCCTCGGTGGGCAGGGCGTAGGCGAGGGTGCGGTCGTCGAGCCAGAGTGCCTGGTCGTCCACGCTGCGCTTCTCCGCCAGGGGGTGTTCGCGGAGCGTCGCGAGGTCCAGCACGTGCTCGCGCCACAGCGACGCGCCGCGCTGCACGCGCTTCTTGTACGCGATCCGGGTCTCGTCCGGGGAGAGGGAGGGGCACTCGACGTTCTGGGCGAGGGAGGTGACGGTACGGCGGGAGATCGACCCCTTGACCAGGTGCGTCTGGCCGGCCGTGGCGAGGGTCGCGTAGAAGGTGTCGTCGTCCTTGGAGAAGGTGACGCCCCAGAAGTTCACGTCCGCCGCGCGGTACTCCTTGCCGTCCATGAGGATCGCGAACTCCTCCAGGCTGGGTACGAGCTCCCAGGTACGGGTGTCCACGATCGCGGTACGGGTGGAGAAGAACGCGGAGCCGTAGGACTCTCCGGAGACGAAGACGGTCCAGGCGGCGAAGCGGCCGCTCGGGGAGACGCGGGCCCGGCTGGGCGTGCCGGCGAGGGGGAAGCTGCGCTGCGTGCGCAGCTCGGCGTCGACGATCAGGGCCTGGTTGTCCTGGGCGAGCGCGCCGGGCGTGGAGCGTAGGCACACGCCGGTGCCGGCGGCGGCGTGGAAGCGCCGGCAGGTGAGTTCGGAGGCGGTGCGCCCGGCCTGGGGCGTCCCGGCCGGGACCGCGACGAGGGCGGCGCGGTCCGGGCCGCGGTCGGCGTTGAGGAAGGCGAGGGTGTCGTGCTGGGTGAGCGTGACGCGGCCCGCGCCGACCGCCGGGCCGCCCGCACGCGGCTGGTCGGCGCGGGAGGCGCCGCGCAGGACCAGGGTGGTGGCGAGGCCGGCGAGCAGCAGCACCGCCGCGGCGAGGACGAGCAGGCGGCGTGACGGCGTCATCGGTTTCCTCACGGGGAGAGGTCGGCGGCGGGGGCGGTCGGGCGCAGTACGAAGCCGGCCACGAGGGCGGAGCACAGCAGGCCGGCGGCCGCGGCGGTGAGGGCGGGGGCGGGGCCCCAGAGCGTCCAGGCGGCGCCGAAGGCCAGGGAGCAGCCGAAGCGGGCCAGTGCCTGGCCGGTGCCGACGAGGGCCAGGCCGGTGGCGCGCAGCTGCCGGGGCACGGTGGCGGCGACGGCGGCGGGCAGTACCCCGTCGGTGGCGGCGTAGAACAGGCCGTGCAGGGCGAGGACCAGATAGGGCAGGGCCGGCCAGGCCGGGGCCCACAGCAGCAGTCCGTACCCGGCGAGCAGGAGGGCGTGCCCGGTCAGGAACACGGTGCGCCGGCCGATCCGGTCGGCGAGGGCCCCGGCGGGCACGGCCAGCAGCAGGAACACGGCGGCGGTGCCGAGCGGCAGGAGCGGGAACCACTGCTCGCCGATGCCGGTGCGGCGTTGCAGGAGGAGGTAGACGAAGGCGTCGCTGACGGTGGTGAGGCCGAGCAGGGCGGCGCACGCCGCCAGGGCGCGCAGCCGGGGCAGGCGCAGCAGCGCCAGCGCCTCGCGCGGGCCCGCCGCGGGCGGACGCGCGGCCTCCGGGCCCCGGGGAGCCGTACGGGCAGCCCGGCTGCGCCGGGACCCGGGGCTCCGCCCCGGACCCCGCGCCTCAAACGCCGGCGGGGCTGGAGAGTGCCCAGGCGGGGCCGAAGGGGCGCCCGGTACGAAGAGCACCAGTACCACCACGCCCAGCGCGGCGACGCACGCGCTCACGCCGAAGACGGTGTCGTAGCCGTCGGCCACCACGCCCAGGATGAGGAAGGCGGCGAGCGGGCCGAGGAGCGCCCCGGTGGTGTCCATGGCGCGGTGCACGCCGAAGGCGCGGCCCTGGGAACCGGCAGGGGCGGAAAGGGAGATCAGCGCGTCGCGCGGGGCGGTGCGCAGGCCCTTGCCGGTGCGCTCCAGCGCCAGGACCACGCCGACCGGGCCGAGGCTGTGCGCGAGGAGCAGGAGGGGTTTGCACAGGGCGGACAGGCCGTAGCCGATGCCGGCGATCAGCTTGTGGTTGCGGACCCGGTCGGCGAGGTGCCCCCCGGTCAGCTGCACCAGGGCGCTGACCCCGTTGTAGACGCCGTCGAGCGCACCGAAGCCGAGGGGGCTCAGGCCCAGTCCCGCGACCAGGTAGAGGGGCAGGACGGCGGTGACCATCTCGGAGGAGATGTCGGTGATCATGCTGACCGTGCCGAGCGCGAGGACGGCCGAGGTGACCGCGGGCGCCCGTGAGGGCCCGCGGTCCGGCCCGGCCTTCGCCCCGGAGGGGGCGGAGCGGTCCGCGAGGTACATGGTCAGGGGCTCCCGGTGGTGATCGTACGGGGCAACGGAGGGGCTTTCGGCGCGAACGGCCTTGGCGAACGGCCTTGGCGAACGGCCTTGCGAACGGCCATGTCCACCGGCTCAGTTCCGGCGGCTGCTCTCGTCCCGCAGCCAGGTGGAGAAGTCGCCGCTGCGGATGGCCTTGCGCGATCCGCGCCGCGCGGCGAGGGCCGCCGCCACGAACACCACGACCCCGGGGAGCAGCCGCGGCCGGTCCCGCAGCAGGGCCCGCAGGTCGGCCGTGCCGGTGCGCGCGGAGGGCGGCGCCGCACCCGGCGCCCCCGCACGCCGGGACGCCTGGTACCGCTCGAACTCGACCGAGGAGGTCGCCGCGCGGATCCGCCGCCGGACCAGGTCCGACCAGGTGCGCGGCGGACGCACCACCACCCGGGCCGTCTCGACCACGCACCGCTCCCCCGGCGCGAAGGCCTGCGAGGCGGCCAGGTCGTCGGCCATCAGCGGCGGCAGCGCGGCGATCCGCGCGTGCCCCTCCTGCGACACCGCGATGACCCCCCGTCCGAACAGCCCCTCGCGGACGGCGGGCAGCAGCTGCCACACCCCGTAGTACGCCCGGACCGGCCACGCGCACCCGGTCAGCGGGATCTCGCGGTCCGGCGCGGCGGCCAGCAGCCCGGGGCTCCCGGCCAACGCGCCCGCCAGGGCCCGTACATCGGCGGCCCCGACGACCACGTCGGCGTCCACGTACAGCCGGGGGAAGCCCCGCGCGTGCTCGTCCCCGACCCGAAGTGCCGTGTGTTTGGAGGGAGTCGGGATCTCGACCACGCGGACGCGGGGGCCGCGCGCGCCCGCCACCCGGGCGGTGTCGTCCGTACAGCCGTTGCAGACGACGACGATGTCGGTGTCCTCGGCCTCGGCGCCGGCCAGGAGCGCGTCGAGGAGGCGGCCGATGACCCGGCCCTCGTTGTGGGCCGGTATCACGATGCTGGTCACCCGGGCAGTATGCACGCTCGAACATGCGCACCGGGCGATTCCCCCAACTCTGCCCAGCGGTACGCCTGGTGGACTAGATTGAACGACGCCGACCGGATTCGGCGCGCTTCGGCGATGTGGGGATCAATCCGGAACGCCGGGGGGCGGAAGCAGGCGGATTGTGCAGGGCATCGGTTGTGGGGGGCCATCACCGTTGAGCGGGTCACGCACGCGTCGCGCACGCGTCCGGCCCGCCGTCGACGGCACCTCCGTCCATCGCACGCGTCCCGGCCACGAGTTGCCGACACGCCATCCGGCGTGCGTCGCGGAAGGAAGGGGAACGCTGTGAAGGACACGGTGCAGGACGCGGGCGGCCGGGAGCCCGGGGACCCGTTAGGCGTCGCCGTGGTCGGTGCGGGCTACTGGGGTCCCAACCTCGTCCGCAACTTCCAGTCCAGTCCGCGCTTCCGGCTCCGCTGGCTCTGCGACCTGAACGTGGACCGGGCCCGCCAGGTGCTCGGCGGGTACTCCACGGTCCAGGCGACCTCGGACTACGCGGCGGTCCTCGCCGACCCCGCCGTGGAGGCGGTCGCGGTGGCCACCCCGGCCGGGACGCATCTGGACGTGGCCCTGGCCGCGCTGCGCGCCGGGAAGCACGTCCTGGTGGAGAAGCCCCTCGCCGCCACGTACGAGGACGGGCTGCGGCTGGTGGCCGAGGCCGAGGAACGCGGCCTCACGCTGATGTGCGACCACACGTACTGTTACACCCCCGCGGTGGCCCGCATCCGGGAGATGGTCCGCTCCGGCGAACTCGGCGAGATCCAGTTCGTCGACTCGGTACGGATCAACCTGGGCCTGGTCCAGAAGGACATCGACGTCCTGTGGGACCTCGCCCCGCACGACCTGTCGATCCTCGACTTCATCCTCCCCGACCACGTCCAGCCGGTCGCCGTCGCCGCGCACGGCGCCGACCCGATCGGGGCCGGGCAGTCCTGCGTGGCCTATCTGACGCTCCAGCTCAACACCGGCGCCATCGCGCACGTGCACGTCAACTGGCTCTCCCCGACGAAGGTGCGCACCACCATGGTCGGCGGCTCCAAGCGCACCCTGGTCTGGGACGACCTCAACCCCGCCCAGCGGGTGGCCGTCTTCGACCGCGGCGTGGACCTGGCCGCCTCGCAGGAGATCGGCGCGGACGAGCGCCGCGACATGCTCATCTCCTACCGGACCGGCGACATGGTCGCGCCCGCGATCGGCGAGAAGGAGGCGCTGCGCAGCATGGTCGAGGAGTTCGCCGACGCGATCGGGACGCGACGGCCGGCGCTGACCGACGGCCGGGCCGGGCTGCGGGTGCTCGACATCCTCGAAGCCGCCTCCAGGAGCCTGGAGTTCCGCGGTGCGGTCGTCGGACTGCGCACCGGCCGCTGACCGTTGCCGCACGGCACGCACGCACACACGCAGGACGCGCACACGGAAAAGCATGATCGAGTCAGTGGGGGCAGGGCGTTGAGCAGCGTAGAGGGCAAGAGGATCCTGGTCACCGGCGGGGCGGGCACCATCGGCTCGCACGTGGTGGACCTGCTGGTGGACAAGGGGGCGCGCGAGGTCGTGGTCCTCGACAACTTCGTCCGGGGCCGCACCGCCAACCTGGCCCGCGCGCTGCCGAGCGGCGTGGTGGAGGTCGTCGAGGGCGACGTCCGCGACGTGGCCGCGGTGCGCAAGGCGACGGAGGGCACCGACCTGGTGTTCCACCTCGCCGCCATACGGATCACCCAGTGCGCGGAGGAGCCGCGGCTGGCGAACGAGGTGCTGGTGGACGGCACGTTCAACGTGCTGGAGGCGGCGGCCGCCGCCGGGGTGGGCAAGGTGATCGCCTCCTCTTCGGCCTCGGTCTACGGGCTCGCCGAGACCTTCCCGACCACCGAGCGGCACCACCCGTACAACAACGACACCTTCTACGGGGCGGCGAAGGCCTTCAACGAGGGGATGCTGCGCAGCTTCCACTCCATGTACGGACTGGACTACGTGGCGCTGCGCTACTTCAACGTGTACGGGCCCCGGATGGACATCCACGGGCTGTACACCGAGGTGCTCATCCGCTGGATGGAGCGGATCGCCGCGGGCGAGCCGCCGCTGATCCTCGGGGACGGCACCCAGACCATGGACTTCGTCGACGTCAGGGACATCGCGAGGGCCAACCTGCTGGCCGCGGAGTCGGACCTGACCGACGAGGTGTTCAACGTCGCGAGCGGGACCGAGACCAGTCTCCTCGACCTGGCGCTCGGCCTGCTGGAGGCGATGGGCGCGGACGGGCTGGTGCCGGTGCACGGGCCGGCCCGCGCCGTGAACGGGGTGACCCGCCGCCTCGCGGACACCGCGCAGGCCGCCGAACGGCTCGGCTTCAGGGCGGAGATCGACCTGCGCGGCGGGCTGCGGGACCTGGTGGAGTGGTGGCGGGCCGAACGCGCCGCGGGCGCCGGGACCGGTGCCGGCACGGGCGCGGAGGCCGGCCGATGAGCGCCCCCGGTACCGCGCGGCCCCGTATCCCGGTCATGGTGCCCTGGCTCGGCGAGGAGGAGGCGCGGGCGGCCGCCGACGCCGTCCTCTCCGGCTGGGTCGCCCAGGGCCCCCGGGTCGCCGAGTTCGAGCGGGCCTTCGCCGACCGGGTGGGCGCCGAGCACGGCATCGCGGTGAGCTCGTGCACCACCGCCCTGCACCTGGCGCTCATCGCGCTGGAGCTGGGCCCGGGTGACGAGGTGGTCGTCCCCTCCCTGTCGTTCATCGCCACGGCCAACGCGGTGCGCTACGTCGGCGCCCGCCCGGTGTTCGCCGACGTCGAGGAGGCCACCGGGAACCTGACCCCGGCCACCGTGGACGCCGTCCGCACACCCCGTACGAAGACGGTGCTCGCCGTCCACCAGGGCGGGGTGCCCGCCGATGTCCACGCCCTGCGCGCGGCGTGCGCCGAGTGGGACCTGCCGCTGGTGGAGGACGCCGCCTGCGGCATCGGCGCGACCGTGGGCGGCAAGTCCGTCGGCCACGGCGCGCTGCTCGCCGCCTGGTCGTTCCACCCCCGCAAGGTGATCACCACCGGCGAGGGCGGCATGCTCACGACGGACGACGCGCGGTGGGCGGAGCGGCTGCGCCGGCTGCGCGAGCACGGCATGAACGTGTCGGCCGCGCAGCGGCACGCGAGCAGCAAGCCGATCGTCGAGAGCTATCTGGAGGTCGGCTTCAACTACCGGATGACCGACATCCAGGCCGCGGTCGGCCTGGTGCAGCTCGGCAAGCTGGACGCGATCGTGGCGCGGCGGCGGGCGCTCGCCGCCCGGTACGCGGAGCTGCTGGCCGGTGTCCCGGGGCTCCGGCCCGTCCGGGACCCCGGCTACGGCCAGGGCAACTTCCAGTCGTACTGGGTGCTGCCGGCCGAGGACTTCCCGGTCGGCCGGGACGAGCTGCTCGCCCTGCTCTCCGAGGCGGGGGTCTCGGCCCGGCGCGGGATCATGGCCTCGCACCTGGAACCGGCCTACGCGGACCACGGCGCGGCGCCGCTGCCGGTGACCGAGCGGATCAGCCGCGACTCGCTGATCCTGCCGCTGTTCCACACCATGACGGAGGCCGAGCAGGACCGGGTGGTGGCGGTACTGCGCGAAGCGGCCGCCGGATGAGCGGGCAGGGGGCCGGCGCCGGGGCGGCCGGGACCGAGGACCTGCTGATCGTCGGCGCGGGCGGGTTCGCCCGGGAGACCGCGCAGGCCGTACGGGACGTGGCCGCCGCCGACGCGGCGCGCGGCCGTGCCCCGCGCTGGCGGGTCGCCGGGCACCTCGACGACGATCCGGCCCTGCACGGCCGGGAGGTCGACGGGGTGCCGGTGCTGGGCGGCTGCGAGCGGGTGCACGAGCTGCGGGACGCCCGCGTGGTGGTCTGCGTCGGCAGTCCCCGCGACTACGCGGTCCGGGCCCGGCTGGTGCGGCGCCTGGGGCTGCCCGTGGACCGCTACGCGACGGTCGTCCACCCCACGGCGGTGGTGTCGGAGTCCTCGACGCTCGGCGTGGGCACGGTGCTGCTCGCGCACTGCGTGCTGACCGCCGCCGTCCGGGTCGGGGCGCACGTGGCGGTGATGCCGCAGGTGGTCCTCACGCACGACGACACGGTCGGGGACTTCGCGACGCTCGCCTCGGGAGTCCGCCTCGGCGGCGGGGTGCAACTGGGGCGCGGGGCGTACGTGGGCGCGGGCTCGCTGGTCCGCGAGTACACGCGGGTCGGCGCCTGGTCGCTGACCGGCATGGGCAGCACGGTCCTCGCCGATGTGCCGCCCGGCGAGGTCTGGGCGGGCAGCCCGGCCCGCCGGCTGCGCGAGGCGGCCGGTCCGGCGCTGGACGAGCTGGTACGGGGGGCGCGCGGAACGCGCGGGGCACGGTCGGAATCACGGATGGGGAGTCCAGTCATATGAACCAGATACCGCTCGTCGACCTGAAGGCGGCCCACGCCGAGGTCGCCGACGAAGTGCGGGCCGGATTCGACCGCGTGCTGGCCGGCACCGCCTTCGTGGGTGGCGACGAGGTCGGCGCGTTCGAGCGCGAGTACGCGCAATTCGCCGGGGTCGGGCACTGCGTGGGCGTCGCCAACGGCACCGACGCCCTCGAACTGGCCCTGCGCGCCAGTGGGGTGGGCGTCGGCGACGAGGTGGTGCTGCCCGCCAACACCTTCATCGCCACCGCGGGCGCCACCGCCCGGATCGGCGCCCGGCCGGTCCTGGTCGACTGCCTCCCCGACAGCCTCCTGATGGATCCGCAGGCCGCGCTCGACGCGGTCGGCAAGGCCACCCGCGCCGTGGTGCCGGTCCACCTGTACGGGCAGTGCGCGGCCACCGCCGAGCTGGCCGCCGCGCTGCCGGGGCACGTACGGATCGTCGAGGACGCCGCGCAGAGCCAGGGCGCGACCCGCGACGGCCGCTCCCCCGGCAGCGGCGGCATCGCCGCGACCAGCTTCTACCCGGGCAAGAACCTGGGCGCGTACGGGGACGCGGGCGCGGTGGTGACCGACGACGCGGAGGCGGTCGGCCTCGTACGGGCGCTGGCCAACCACGGCGGGACCGCCAAGTACCGGCACGACGTCGCCGGGTTCAACAGCCGGCTGGACGGGCTCCAGGCCGTGGTCCTGCGGGCGAAGCTGGCCCGGCTGGCCGACGGGAACGCGGCCCGCCGGGCCGCCGCCGCCCGGTACGACGCGCTGCTGGCCGACCTGGCGGACGCCGGCCGCGTGATCCTGCCGGTCACGGCGCGGGGCAACCTCCACGTGTGGCACCTGTACGTCGTACGGGTCTCCGGCGCGGACCGCGACGCCGTGGTCGGCAAGCTCAACGCGGAGGGGATCGGCGCGGGCGTGCACTACCCGGCCCCGGTCCACCTCACTGCGGCCTTCGCCCACCTCGGACACGGCCGCGGGGCCTTCCCGCACGCCGAGCTGGCCGCGGACCGGATGCTTTCCCTCCCGCTCTTCCCGCAGATCACCGCTGCCCAACAGCAGCGGGTCGTCGACGCGCTGACAAACGCCCTGCGCTGACGCAAGAAGAGGTACAGATGAACAGACGGAGAAGGCTCCTCCGGCACGGTCTCCTCACCGTGGTCGCGGCCCTCGTGGCCACGGTCCTGCCGCCGTCCGCGGTGGCCGGTGCGGCCGACCCGTGCGGGCCGGGGACGAACGCGATCGTGTGCGAGAACTCCAAGCCGGGCACCGCGATGTCCGACTGGTTCGCGCCCAGCGCCTACGGCGACATCAAGGGGTTCCCGGCCCAGACCAGTGTCCAGGCCGGCGAGACCGTGCAGTTCAAGATCCAGTCACCGACCCCGTACCACGTCTCGGTCTACCGGCTGGGCCACTACGGGGGCAACGGTGCCCGCCTGATGTCGACCGCGGCCCAGGCGGCGCAGACGTACCCGGCGAACTTCGCGCAGGGCGGCAATCCCAAGGCCTGTACGACCAAGGCCTCCACGGGTCTGGTCGACTGCGGGAACTGGCCCGTCACCGCGACGTGGACCGTGCCGGCCGACGCCGTCTCCGGTCTGTACCTGGTCAACTTCGACCAGGCGGACGGCAACGGGGTGATGCCCTACCCCTTCGTCGTCCGCAACGACTCCAGCCACTCCGACATCGTGGTGCAGACCAGCGACCAGACCTGGCAGGCGTACAACAACTACGGCGGCCAGGACCTGTACGACGGCGGCGGCCCCGCCCCGGACGGGCGGGCCTACGAGGTCAGCTACAACCGGCCGATGGACATCGGCGGGGAGAACGGGATCTACGGTTCCGAGTACCAGATGGTGGCGTGGCTGGAGCGCAACGGGTACGACGTCAGCTACATGTCCGGAATCGACATGTCGACCCGCGGTGCCACGCAGCTGCAGAACCACAAGGTCTTCATGTCCTCGGGGCACGACGAGTACTGGACCCAGGACCAGTTCACCAACGCGTTGAACGCGCGCCGTGCCGGGGTCAACCAGACCTACTTCAGCGGCAACGAGGTGTTCTGGAAGACCCGCCTCGCGCCGAGCATCGACGGCGCGAACACCGCCAACCGGACCCTGGTCTGCTACAAGGAGACCAAGCTGTCCTTCCCGCAGCCGAACGGCGTGCCCGACCCGAGCGGGATCTGGACGGGTACCTTCATGGACCCGGCCAGCGGAACCAACGGGCGGACGTATCAGCCGCAGAACCAGCTGACGGGCTCGCTGTTCAGCGTGAACGGCTACCGGGCCGACGCGATCACCGTGCCGGGCTCCTTCGCGAAGATGCGCCTGTGGCGGAACACCACCGTGGCGTCCCTGACCCCCTCCCAGACCGCCACGTTCCCCGTCGGCACCCTCGGCTACGAGTGGGACAGCGACGTGGAGGACGGCTACCGGCCGCCCGGGCAGATCGCGATGTCGTCGACCACGGTGGACATCAACGACGGCAAGCTCCGGCTCGACTACGGCAACACCTACGGCAACGGCACCGCGACGCACAGCCTGCTCGCCTTCCGCGACCAGACCTCCCACGCCCTGGTCTTCGGAGCGGGCACCGTGCAGTGGTCCTGGGGCCTGACGAACATGCCCACCGGCAATCCCGACGACGCGGTGGTCACCGAGGACAAGCGGATGCAGCAGGCCACGGTGAACGTGTTCGCCGACATGGGCGTCCAGCCCAAGTCCCTGCAGGGCAACCTGGTCGCCGCGACGGCCTCCACCGACACCGTCGGCCCGGCCGTCACCGTGACCAGCCCGGCGGCGAACGCCACCGTGCCGGCCCTGAAGCCCGTGACCATCAAGGGCACGGCGACGGACACCGGCGGCGGCGTGGTGGCCCGCGTGGAGGTCTCCACCGACGGCGGCGCCACCTGGAAGGCGACCACGGGCCTCGGCTCCTGGACCTACACGTGGACTCCCACCGCGCCGGGCGCGGCCCAGATCAAGGTGCGCGCGGTGGACGACAGCGTGAACATCGGCGCCACCACCACGGTCGCGGTGACCGTCGGGCCCCAGCAGTGCCCGTGCACCGTCTGGCCGGCCGCGACCGTTCCCGGCACGGTCAACGGCGGTGACGGCGGCGCCGTCGAACTCGGCGTGAAGATCCGCTCGTCGGTGCCCGGTTCCATCACCGGCGTCCGGTTCTACAAGTCCCCCGCCAACACCGGCACCCACACCGGCAGCCTGTGGACCAGCACCGGCCAGCGCCTGGCCACCGGCACCTTCACCAACGAGACGGCCTCCGGCTGGCAGCAGCTGAACTTCTCCTCCCCGGTGCCGATCAAACCCAACACCACCTACGTCGCCTCCTACTTCGCACCCAAGGGCGGCTACTCCTACGACAACACCTTCGCCTCGGCCGAAGCCGGGCTGGCCCCGCTCACCGCGCTGAAGAGCGGGACCGACGGCGGCAACGGCGTCTACCGCTACAGCGGCACGGGCGGCTTCCCGAACAACGCCTCCAACGGCAGCAACTACTGGGTGGACGCGGTCCTGGACACCGCGACGGCCAGCACGACCCCGCCCACGGTCACCTCGATCTCGCCGCAGTCCGCGGCGACCGGGACCGCGATCACGGCGACGGTGACCGCGACCTTCAGCGGGGCCGTCGACGCGGACACGCTCGTGTTCACGGTCAAGGACCCGGGGGGCAACGCCGTACCGGGCACCAAGGTGCTCGGCGCGTCGAACAGCGCCACCTTCACCCCGGCCGGCGAGCTCGCGCTCGGCACCACGTACACGGCGTCCGTGCAGGCCTCCGACCTGTGGGGCAACGCGATGGCCGCGCCGGTGACGTGGAACTTCACCACCAGCACGTCGCCGCCGACGGTCAACTGCCCCTGCACGCTGTGGAGCGGCGGCACGACCCCGAGCACCGCCAACGTGGGTGACGACACCAACTCGGTCGAGCTGGGCACCCGATTCCAGTCGGCGGTCAACGGCTACATCACCGGCGTCACCTTCTACAAGGGGCCGAACAACTCCGGTACGCACACGGGTAGTCTGTGGGCCGCCGACGGCACCCTGCTGGCCACCGGCACCTTCGGAAGCGAAACCCTGACCGGCTGGCAGCAGCTCAAGTTCGCCACCCCGGTGCCCATCACCGCGGGCACCTCCTACGTGGCCTCCTACCACGCACCGAACGGCAACTACTCCGTGGACGGCGGCTACTTCACCGCGGCGCACCGCTCCTACCCGCTGGTCGCCCCGGCCGACGGCACCGGCGGCGCCAACGGCCTGTACAAGTACGGCGCGTCCAGCGCCTTCCCCACCAACACCTTCGGCTCCGTGAACTACTGGGTCGGCCCGGTCTTCAGCACCACCGTGCCCGCGCCCGTCCAGTCCACCACCGCCTCGGAGGTGACCGCCCAGTGAGCACGGTGAGCGTGGTCATCCCCTGCTACAAGTACGGCCACTTCCTGGCCGACTGCGTCAAGAGCGTCCTGGACGAGCAGGAGGGCGTCGACGTCCGGGTGCTGATCATCGACGACGCCTCGCCCGACGACTCCGCCGACGTGGCCCGGGCCCTCGCGGCCGCGGACCCGCGGATCGAGGTACGGGTCCACGAGCGGAACCAGGGCCACATCGCCACCTACAACGAAGGCCTGCTGGAGTGGGCCGATGGGGACTACGTGGCGCTGCTCTCGGCGGACGACCGGCTGGTCCCCGGGGCCCTGGTGCGCGCCGCCGCCCTGCTCGACGCGCATCCGGAGGCCGGTTTCGCCTACGGCAGGCCGCTGCGCTTCCGGCACGGCGGTCCGCTGCCCGCCGCCCGTACCCGGTCCACCGGGTCGGTGGTCTACCCCGGACACTGGTGGCTGGAGCGCCGGTTCCGGGAGGGCACGGGGTGCATCACCTCACCCGAGGTGGTGGTGCGTACGAGCCTCCAGCGCCAGGTGGGGGGCTACGATCCGGAGCTCCCGCACGCCGGTGACATCGAGATGTGGATGCGGCTCGCGGCCCACGCCGACGTGGGCTACGTCCAGGGCGCGGACCAGGCCTTCTACCGCGTCCACGGCAACAACATGTCCACCACGGACTTCGGCGGGCAGCTCGACGACCTGCGCCAGCGCCTCGTCGCCTTCGACGCGGTGCTGAAGAAGTGCGCCGACCTGCTCCCGGAGGCCGACCGGCTGTCCCTCTCCGCGCGTACCCGGCTCGCCCGGTACGCGCTGCGGCGCGCCTACCGCGCCTACGACCGGGGGCGCACCGGAGCCGTTCCGGTGGACGAGCTGGTGGCCTTCGCCGCCGAGTGCCTGCCCGGCGGCTACACCGCGCTCGGCGAGTACCGGGCGCTGCGCCTGCGCCGGCGGATCGGGGCGCGCGTGATGCCCTACCTCCAGCCGCTGGTGCTGTCGGCCGTCGCCGACCGGGGCCGCGAGTGGCTGTGGTGGCGGTCCTGGAAGCGCCGAGGGATCTGATGCACCGTCTGTTCCATTCAGCTGCTCGCCCGTCGGGAACGGCGGGCGAGCAGCTGGTCGCTCCACAGGGCCGCCGGCACCCCGGCCACCACGGCGAGCAGGGCCGCCCCGGCCAGCCCGCGGCTCTTCGTGCCGGTCTGCGCCACGGCGTTAGGCGGCACCAGGAGGGTGACGCTCATCCGCGCCGCCTCCGGGATGCCCTGCTGCGTCTGCAGGTCCGTCAGGTGTTTCGAGTACAGCTCGATGATCTTCCGTACGGCTCCGTCGGCGGCGGCCGGGCCGGGCTGCTCGGCCTGGATCTGCAACGAGGGGATCAGGTAGCGCGGAGTCACGCTGGTGCCGCTGTTGCGGGGGATCAGCCGGTAGGTGCCGTCGACTCCGGCGGCGTGCAGCTCGGCGGCTCCGGCGCCGGACTCCAGCTGTCGTACGGCCGCGTAGGAGACGGCGGCGAGCGGCGGTTGCAGGTTGGCGAGCTGGTTGGGCTGGTTGCCGGTCACCGGCGGTTTGAGCACGACGATCGCCGAGCTCAGGTACGTCGGGCTGGGCCGCAGCACCTGGTACGCCCCGGCGGCCGCCAGCGCCATCGCCAGGACCAGGACGTACCAGCGCCGACGCAGCGCGCGAACCAACTCACCTGGCGACACACGATTCCTTCCGTTCCCCCGGTCGTGATCGATCCTGTCAGGACACGTGTCGGCGCGCCATCGAATCCGGTACATCTCGGGGGCTTTCGTGACCATCGGTGAAATACTCGCCGTACTGCGGCGCCGCTGGTACGTGATGGTGCCGCTGACGCTGATCGGTCTGCTCGCGGCCGGGCACCTGTACCGGTCGGTGCCGGTGGCCTACCAGTCGCAGAGCTCGGTGGCGCTGATCGACTCCAAGGCGGTCGCCGAGCTGGCCCCCGCGTTCGGCAATCCCATCGCCAATGCGGGCGGTTCGCTGGTCGTGACCGCGGACGTGCTGATCAGGACCCTGTCGGGGACGGACGCGGCGCGGGACCTGCACGGCCTCGGGGTGACGGACCCGTACACGGTCTCCTTCGCCGCGAACGCCTCGGGCCCGATCCTCACCCTGACCGTCACGGGTACCGACCGGGAGAAGGTCCTGCGGGAGACCAACATCCTCACGGGTTTCGCCGGGGAGCAGCTGGGCGCGCTCCAGGCGGCGGCCAAGGTCGAGCCCGCGTTCTTCGTGCAGACCACGCCCGTGGTGCTGCCGCAGACCCCGCGGCCCCAGCTCAAGTCCCGCTACCAGCAGGTCCTCGGCGTCATCATCCTGTGCACCACGGCCGGCTTCACGCTGTCGTTCGTGACGGAGACCCTGGTGGTGGCGCTGCGCCGCAGGCGGGCGGACGGCTCTCCCCGCGGGGTGCGGGCGTGGCGCGCCCGCAGGCGGGCCCGGGGCCGCCGGCTGGACGCGGTCGCCCTGCTCACCGGCTATCTGGTGCTGGCGTTCTTCATCCCCTCGAACCTGACGCTGCCGGGCATGGGCGGTGTGGGGACGCCGGCCAACGTGTTCGCGCTGCTGGGCCTGTTCTGGTACCTGGCGGCCTGGATCACCGGCCGGATCCGGTCGGCTCCGGGCACCCGGCTGCCCCGGGTGATGATGTGGCTGCTCGCCGTCTCGGTGCTGGCCTCGTACGTGGCGAACGCGACCCGGGGCGCCTCCCGCAAGGAGATCCTCGGGGCGGACCGCGGCCTGATCGGGCTGCTGGTGTGGGTGTCCCTGGTGGTGCTGGTCTCCGCCGCGGTCTCGAACCGGGCCCGGCTCGACGTGCTGCTGCGCAGGGCCGTCGTGATGGCGGCGGTGGTGGCCGCCATCGGGTACTACGACTTCTTCGCCGCCACGAACATCGCCGACCAGATCAGCATCCCCGGCCTGCAGTCGAGCGCCGCCCAGATCACCGCCATGGACCGCGGCGCCTTCACCCGCCCGCGCTCCACCACGGCGCATCCCCTGGAGTTCGGCGGGATGCTCGCCCTGCTGCTGCCCTTCGCCATACAGCAGGCCTTCGATCCGGTACGGGCGCACCTGGGCCGGTGGCGCCGCTGGGGGCCGGTGGTGCTGCTGGGCGGCGCGCTGCCGCTGACGGTGTCGCGGACGTCGATCATCGGGGCCCTCATCGTGGTCCTGGTGATGGTGCCGCGGTGGAAGCCGCAGCGGCGGTGGACCGCGATCGGGCTGCTGCTGGTCTCGGTCGCCTGCTTCAAGGTGCTCGTCCCCGGGCTGATCGGGACGATCACCACCCTGTTCGGCTCCTTCCTGTCCAACTCCGACAGCAGCACCCAGGCCCGTACGGTCAAGTACGGCGCGATCGTCCCCTACCTGGAGGGACGGCCCCTGTTCGGGCGGGGCCTGGGCACCTTCATCCCCGAGCTGTACTTCTTCACCGACAACCAGTACATGCTGACGCTCACGGAGATGGGGCTGCTCGGGCTGATCGCCCTCGCGGCCCTCTTCCTGACCGGGATCCACCAGGGCGGCGCCATCCGCCGGCTGGCCCGCGACGAGTCCGACCGGGAGCTCGGGCAGGCGTTCTTCGCCTCCGCCCTCGTCGCCCTGGTCAGCAGCGCCACCTTCGACGCCCTCAGCTTCCCGATGTTCGCCGGGATGTTCTTCCTGACGATCGGCGCCGGCGGCAGTTACCTCGGCTTCATCCGGCGCGCGGCGCCGCAGCCCCTCACCACGGAGTCCTCATGCGGTCCGACAGTCCCGCCTCCCGTCCTGCGGCGACCTCCGCTACCGGTCCGGTAGCCGTTGTCGTCGTCACCTGGAACAGCGCCGCGGTGCTGCCGGAGTTCCTCGCCTCCCTGCCGGAGGGCATGGCCGGGCTCGACTGGCGGCTCGTCGTCGCCGACAACGACTCGGCCGACGGCACCGTGGAGCTGCTCCGCTCCCTGGCGCCGGACGCGACGGTCGTCCAGACCGGCCGCAACGCCGGGTACGCGGCCGGGGTGAACGCCGCCCTCGCGGCGGCCGCCGACCGGGAGGGAGGCTTCCGGGCGGCGCTCGTCTGCAACCCGGACATCCGGATGCGGCGGGGCTGCGCCAGGCTGCTCGTGGACGGGCTCGGCACGCCCGCGGCCGGCGGCGGCCTGGTCGGGATCAGCGTGCCGCTGCTCTACGAGGAGGACGGCCGCACCCTCGTGCACTCGCTGCGCCGGGAGTCCAGCGTGACGCGCGCCCTCGGCGAGGCCGTCATCGGCAACCGCCGGGCCGGGCGGTTCCCCCGCCTGAGCGAGCTGGTCACCGACCCCGGCGCGTACGAACGGGCGACGGTCGCGGACTGGGCGACCGGGGCGCTGATGGCCCTGTCCGCGGGCTGCCTGGCCACGTGCGGCCCGTGGGACGAATCGTTCTTCCTCTACTCGGAGGAGACGGAGTACTGCCTGCGGGCCCGGGACCGGGGCTTCGTGACCCGCCTGGAGCCGGCGGCCGCGGCCACCCACCTCGGCGGGGAGTCGCGGGTCTCGCCGCGTCTGTGGACCCTGCTGACGCTGAACCGCGTACGGCTCTACGAGCGCCGGCACGGTCCGGTGGCGACGGCGGCCTTCCGGGCCGCCGTCCTGCTCCGGGAGACCTCGCGGGCCGCGCTGGGCCACCCGGCCGCCCGGGCGGCCGCGGCCGCACTCCTCCGGCCGGGCGCCCTGCGCGGGACGCCGGGGCCCTGACCCCGCCCGGTCAGCCGCTGCGGGGGCGGCAGACCATGGCGATGAAGTCGTGCCCGACGTCCGGGAGCGCCGCGTCCTCCGCGGCGAAGCACTGCTCCAGGAGCTCCCGTGTCTCCGGCTCCTGGTCCCGGAAGTTGTGCGCGATCCCGGAGAACGCGATGTGCAGCACCGTGCCCCCGTACGGCCGTTCCTCGACGACCTCGAAGTGGCGTCGCAGGCCCGGCAGCAGCGCCGCCGCGTCGACCGCCTCCGAGGGGTCGTCCAGCACCATCGAGAGCCTGCTGGGCCGTACGACGCGGCGTTTGACCCGGCCGTCGGCCAGCCGCCGCCGCTCCTCGGGGAGCCGGGCCAGCAGCAGGTTCGCCGCGTCCAGCTGGGCGTCGGTCCACTGGAACCGGGTGGGGCCGACGAACTCGTCGACCACGAACGTCCCGCCGGGCTCGATCAGCCGGGACAGCCGCGGCAGGGTCTCGTCGAGGTTGTCGAAATGGTGCAGGGACTGCAGGCCCAGCAGCACGTCGAAGCGTTCCCCGTCGGCGGCCATCCGGTTGACGTCGGTGACCCGGAAGCGCAGGACGCCGGCGAGACCGTTCTCGGCGGCGGCCCGGGTGGCGAAGTCGATCCGCTGCTGCGCCACGTCCACGCCCTCCAGGAGACCGAACGCGCCGGTCTTCGCCCAGAGCAGCTCGTTCCCGCCCGTACCGCACCCGAGCGACAGACCGCGCAGATCGGTGCGCGGCGCGAAGTGCTCGGCGGCCACGTACCCGGGGAAGGAGGTGTCCGCGTCGCCCGTCATCAGCAGGTTCCACCGTTTGATGACCGCCGGGATCGCCCACCACTCGGTCAGCGACGGGTCGACCCGGGACCAGTGCTGGACCACGCGCGCACCGCCGCGCACCCGCAGTTTGGCCAGCACCGGGTCCAGGTCCAGCTTCCGTACCTTGCGCAACAGCCGGTCCGCGTCGTGCCGGTTGACGAGGTTGTTCAGCATGCGGGCTGCCTCCTCACGGCTATGAGCGACTTCGGGGCACCGAGCACGCGCTCGCTGAGGAGCAGCGATCCGGGGAACAGGTAGCGCATTTCGGTGCGGGTCAGCAGCTCGATGTTGACCACTGCGTTCATCGCCGACTCCGGGCTGTCGGGCCGGCTGTGGACGAGCGGCCAGTGCCGTACCAGACGTGTTCTGGCGGCCAGCGGCAGGAACTGGAATCCGGGCGCCACGAAGTGCGGCTCCACCGGGAAGTAGCGGTACGGCGTCTGGATCCAGTGCAGCGGCGCGAGTTGCCCGACGGCCGCGACGAACTTCTGCCGCTGGCTGTGTCCGCCCACGTGCTCGATGGTCGAGTTGGAGAACACCAGGTCGTAGCCGCCCTGGGCGCTCAGTTCGGCGGCGACCGCCGGGTCGGTGACGTCGGCGGTCTCCGCCGTGATCCAGTCGGGCAGCTCGGCGGGATGCTCCTCGAGGTTGATCAGGTGGACGTGCTTGGCGCGCAGCGGAGCGCGCAGCCACATGTCGGCCGTGCCTCCCAGGTCCACGACGCTCATGTTCTCGATGCCGGGGAAGCAGCGCCGCAGCCGCTTCCAGCGGGCGATGCGCATGCGTTCGCCCAGCGAGCCGGGCGCGTCGACGAATTTGTTCCTGAGGGCCCGGGATCGGGGCATCGGATCAACCACCTGTGGTCGGAGCGGACAAGGAGCGGGCCTCAACTGGGGCTGCCCCACTGCGTGTAGAAGCTGGCCGGGTTCATCAGGTACCGGACGGTGGGGTGCGGTACGTGGAGCACCCGGTGCCGGCGGCCGTACCGGCGGATCAGCTCCCAGTCCTCGCGGGGCAGCACCTCCGGTGTCCGGCGCAGACGGCTGAAGTGGAGGGAGCGGGTGCGGCGCGCGACGAAGGCGTTGGTGTCCAGGAAGGCCTCGCGGGCGGCGCGGCGCCGGTCGTAGGGCACCGACAGGACGTCTTGCTCGGTGCCGTCCGGCAGGACCCGGCGCAGCGCCGTGTAGACGCCCTCGGGTCCGCCCGGGGTCTCCAGGGCCGCCAGCGCCCGTTCCAGATGGTCGGGTTCCCACAGGTTGTCGTCGTCCAGGAAGGCCACGTACCGCGAACGGGTGAGACGGATGCCCACGTTGCGCACGACGCCCGCCACGCCCGTGTTGCGGGCCAGCGAGACGGCGAACAGCCGTGGGTCGTCGGGGAGTCCGGGCAGTCCGGCGCCGTCGTCGACCACGATCACCACCTGGTCGCGGACGGTCTGGTCGAGGGCCGAGCGCACGGCGGCGCGCAGCGCCTCGGGGCGCCGGTGGGTGGCGATGACCGTGGCGACCAGCGCCGGGGGCGGCGACGGCAGGGCGGCGGCCAGCCGCCGGGTCTCGGCGTCCTCGATCCGGCGCAGCCGGACCGCCGTGGGGGCGAGCAGGACCTTGTTCCTGGCCTCGAAGAGCACCAGCCAGCCGAACAGCGCCTTGAGCAGCGTCCAGGGTGCCCGCGCGAGGCGGCGCGCAAGGCCGCTCACGGCGCCGGCTCCGGCTGGATCGGGCGGCCGTCGGACATCCGGTTGTTCCGCCACACGTTGCCGGAGCCGCCGTGGTTCCAGTGGGCGACCACGCCGTAGCCGCCGGCGGCGGGGTGGAACTGCGTGGAGAAGACGTTGTCGGTGACCTTGATGCCGTTGGCTCCGGTGCTGCCTCCGTAGAGGGCGTACGCGCCGCCGGCGATCCAGTTGTTGTCCACGGTGACGTTGCTGACCACCCCGGTGTCCGCGAACAGGCCGATGCTGCCCGAGGCGCCCTCCTTGAGGCCGGTCGGGTTCAGCAGGGTGTTGTGGCGGATGATCAGTTCCCCGGTGTTGCCGCCGCCGCTGATCACCGCGTTGGTGTGCTGCCACTCACCGCCCAGGTTGATGAACGGGGCTATGTCGTGGACGTAGTTGTCGTGGATGTTGCCCTGCCCCATGGACAGGGCGTCGCCGAACACCGAGACGTCGCACCAGCCGACCTCGATGGAGCTGCCCCCCATGTTCGACACCGCGTAGTCCACTCCGCCGTTGTCCGGCCCCTTGCCGGGCACGGCCGTGATGGTGGAGTGCAGGACCCGCAGGCCGCTGTATCCGGGGCGCAGGTTGATGCCCCACCAGTTGTCCGAGGTGATCTTGGTGTCGATGACGGTGACGTCGTTCGCGTAGATGTCGAGCGAGCCCTTGATGTCCCACCCCCGGATGACGAGCCCGTCGGTACGGACGGCCATGTACCCGGTCTCGTGGGGCGTGAGGGGGATCCGCGGCCCGGTGGAGCCGGCGTCGGGGAAGCCGCAGGCGCCGGGAGAGGCGCAAGCAGCCTTGGCCGCGGGCGTGTCGGACGGGCTGCCGGCGCCCGGCGTCGCGGTGGGCTTCCCCGTCGGGGACGCGGACGCGGCGGGGCTGCCCGTCGCCGGGCCGGCCGTGGTCGGCGGGCCGGCGCTCGGTTTCGCCGGGGGCCCGCTCGCGGGGCAGGTCCGGGCGTCGTCCGGGCAGTCCGGCGGCGCGGACCGGCCCGGTCCCGAGCAGGCCACGCCCAGGACCGCCAGTAAGGCCGCGAGCAGCAGTCCCGCGAGCGACTTCCGGCTGATGCGCCGTGACATCGGGGTCACCTCGTGTCCTGTCGGGTGGGCCGCACCGGTGCGGATGACCGGTGCCGGCCGCGGTGGGGCCGGTCGCCGCGGCCGACGCCGCGCAGGAAGTCGCGGCTGGGCAGTACGCAGAGCGTGTAGCCGGCCAGGGCGATCGTGCCGATGGCGAGGAGTGCGGGCCGGCCGTCCCCGAGCGGGCGTTCCAGCCCCAGGATGATCGCGGCCATCACGGCGCCGCCGAGGAAGGGCCACGCGCAGGCCCCGGCGATCCAGGCGACGCCGATGCCGCCCCGGCTGAGGGCGTACAGGAACACGGGCACCACCAGGCCGCCGGCGACCAGGACATGGGCCTGGGAGACTCCGACGATGCCGTTCAGACGGGCGGCGACGAGGAGCACCGGGACCAGCGCTGCCAGCCACAGGCCCTGGACGAGGAAGAGCGAGCGGCGCTGTCCGATCGCGACCAGGCAGTCGTAGGCGAGTTCGCTGCCGATGCGGATCAGACCGAGGGCCATCAGCCAGGGCAGCGCGGCGGCGGCGGGCGCCCACTGGCTCCCGTAGATCAGCTCGACGGCGGGCTCCGCGAGGCAGGCCAGCAGGACGCACAGCGGGACGGTGCCGGTGATCACCACGCCCAGGGCGCGGCTGAAGCCCGGGGCGAGTGCCTGCGGGGTGTCGGCCAGGCGGGAGAAGCCGGCGAAGGAGACCCGGCGGGCGGCCTCGGAGATGATCCTCACGGGCCAGCCGGAGATGTTGAAGGCGAGCACGTAGAAACCGAGGGACACGTTGCCCAGCGTCGCGCCCACCACCATGGTGTCGACGTTGACCACCGCGAGGGCCAGCATGCTCGCCCCTGCCAGCGGAAGCCCGAACCGGAGCAGCGCCCGGGCCTGCCCGGGGTCCCAGCCGAATTTCAGGGTGCCGGGTGCCGCCAGGGCGCAGCCGATCAGGGTGACGACGTTCCCCGCCACGGCTCCCCAGGCGAAGCTCATCGCGCCCCAGCCGGCGAAGGCCAGCAGCAGCGTCACCGAGGTGCTGAGCACGAAGTTGAGTCCGTCGATGAGCATCCGCTTGCCCTGGGCGAACTCGCGGGTGAGGAAGCCACCGGGGACCTGGGCCACCCCGTCGATCACCACGCACAGGCACATCACCCGCAGTACGCCCGCGGCGTCCGGCGAGCCGAGCAGGCCGGCGACCGTCGGTGCCGCCGCGAACAGCGCCACGTACAGCAGGCCGCTGGAGAGGGTGCTGAGGGTCAGTACGGTCGGCGCGAACCGCCGTGCGTCGCCCTCCCAGCGCACGATGGCCAGGCCCACGCCCAGTTCGTTCGCGGACAGCAGGACGAGCAGCACGGTCTGGGCGATGCCGTACACGCCCCATTCCGCGGGGCCCAGCGCGAAGCGTGCCAGCACGATGCCCGTCGCGAAGTTGCCCAGGCGCATCACGACGGTGTTGATCAGGCTCCACCGCGCGGCCGAACGGACCTTCCGGCCGAGGGAGGGAGGGGCGGGGAGCGGGGGCGTCGTCCGGCTCACCGGTCTCGCTGTCCGGTGCGGCGGGGGCGGCGTCCGCGAGCCGGCTCCCCGGCGGGCGGCTCGGCGGCGGACGGCACGGCCACCGCGGGCTGTTGTGCCTCGGGCTCCGCGGCGGCCGGCCCTTCCTCATCGGCGGACCGCGACCAGCTGGGCGGCCGCCGGATGGCGAGCGTCCGTTCCACCGCCGGTTCCCCGGCCGGGGGGACGGGGGCGGTCGTCTCCCGCTCGGGCCCGGCGTCCTGGGCCTGCGGCTCGGGCTCGGGCGTGGCCTCGGGCTTCGGCTTGTGCGACCTCTTGCGCGCCTCCACGTAGAAGACGGCGACCAGGCTGAGCACCAGGCCCAGGACCCCGCCCATGACGAGGTACTGCAGCCTGGTCTTGGTCTCGGCCACCGGCTTCTGCGGCGGCACGATCACCGCCATGCGGATCATGGCGTCCGGGGCGACCTTCTCCTTCGCCTGGAACTCGGTCAGCCGCTTCTCGGCGTAGGCGGTGAGCTTGCGGTCCGACTCCAGGACGCGGTCCGGGTCGCTGCCGCTGACGGTGAGCCACATGAACGGGCCCAGGGCATTGTCGGCGATCTTCGCCTCCGGGGTTCCGGTGACGCCCAGCGTCTTGAGGTCGGCCAGCGAGTCGTCCGAGTTGAGGTTGCGGACGAGCCCGTCGGCCATGCCGGTGAGGGAGGCCTGCGTGCTCAGGAAGGGGTTGCCGTCGTAGGCCACCGTGGCCTTCTGCGAATTGAGCAGGGTCACGGTGCTCTGCGACCGGTACGTCACCGGCACCACCAGCTGGACGCCGACGACGAGAGCCGCCGTGAGCAGCAGCCCGGGCAGCAGCACGTACCAGCGCCTGCGCATGACCCGCCAGATTTCGGCGAGATCCATGGTCTTCCCCCTCGAATGTGCGGTTACTGCGGTGCGGTGCCGGCCCCGTGCGGCACGAGGTCGGTGGGCCTGGGCCGGGTGGCCGCGGAACCGCCGGACAGCAGGACCTCGGCGATGCGGTCGCTCGCGCGGCCGTCCCACAGCGCGGGGCAGCGGGGCGCGGGCGGGTCGTCGAGCACCCGGTTCACGGTGGCGACGATGCGCTCCGGGTCCGTGCCCGCCAGGACGTTGGTGCCCTCCTCGACGGTGATGGGGCGTTCGGTGTTCTCGCGCAGGGTCACGCAGGGCACGCCGAGGGCGGTGGTCTCCTCCTGGATGCCCCCGGAGTCGGTGAGCACCAGGCGGGCGGAGTCCTGGAGGGCGATGAAGTCGAGGTATCCGGCGGCGGGCACGAGCCGGATGCCGCCGGGGACGCCGGCGTCCGCCAGCCGCTCGGCGGCGCGGGGGTGCACGGGCAGCAGCAGGGGACAGCGGTCCGCGATCTCGCCCAGGGCCTTCAGGAGGCCGCGGAGTGCCGCGGGGTCGTCGACGTTGGCCGGGCGGTGCAGGGTGACCAGGCCGTACCCGCCGCGGGTCAGCCCGTACCGGTCGAGGACGTCCGACTCCCGGGCCCGGTCCAGGTTGGCGAGGAGGGTGTCGATCATGACGTTGCCGACGACGTGGATCTGGTCCTCCCGGTAGCCCTCCGCGCGCAGGTTCGCGGCGGCGTCGGGCGAGGGGGCCAGCAGGTAGTCGCTGACCCGGTCGGTGGCGACCCGGTTGACCTCCTCGGGCATGCTCCAGTCGCGGCTGCGCAGGCCGGCCTCGACGTGGGCCAGCAGCGGGCCGGCCTTCGCGGTGACCAGGGCGCAGGCGAGGGTGGAGTTGATGTCGCCGACCACCACCACCGCGTCCGGGGTCAGCTCGTCGAGCAGCGGCTCGAAGGCGGCCATGACCCGCCCGGTCTGCTGGGCGTGGGTGCCGGATCCGGCACCCAGGTACAGGTCGGGGGTGCGGATGCCGAGGTCGCGGAAGAACACCTCGTTCATGGACGGGTCGTAGTGCTGGCCGGTGTGGACGAGGACCACTTCGACGCCGCGGCGTTCCAGCGCGTCCATCACCGGTTTGATCTTCATGTAGTTGGGTCGCGCTCCGGCGACGCAGATGATCCTGGTCATGGCCTCAGAGCACCTCCACCTTCGGGCCGGTCATGCGGTTGCGGCAGTCGAGGACGAAGGAGGCGTGCTCGCTGATCATCTGGTAGTCGAAGGAGTCGTGGTCGGTGAGCAGGACGACCACGTCGGCGGCGGCCAGTTCCTTGCGGGTGGCCTCCACCCGGGAGAGCCGGGCGTCGACCTTGACGTCCTCCACCACGTGGGGGTCGACCGCGCGGACCTTGGCGCCCATGTCGAGGAGGAGTTCGGCGATGCGTACGGCGGGCGACTCGCGCGCGTCGCCGGTGTTCTTCTTGTAGGCCAGGCCGAGGAGCAGGACGCGGGAGCCGTTGACGGACCGGCGTTTGGCGTTGAGGGCGTCGATGACGCGGCGCGTCACGTACTCGGGCATGTGGTTGTTGATGTCGTTGGCGAGTTCGACGAAGCGGAAGTTCTGGCCGAGTTCGCGCTGCACCCGCCAGTTCAAGTACGAGGGGTCGATGGGCAGGCAGTGGCCGCCGACGCCGGGCCCGGGGGTGAACTTCATGAAGCCGAAGGGCTTGCTGGACGCCGCTTCGATGGCCTGCCAGACGTCGATGTCGAGGTGGCGGGCGAACATGGCGATCTCGTTGACGAGCGCGATGTTCACGTGCCGGAAGGTGTTCTCCAGCAGTTTGGCCAGCTCGGCCTCCTTGGGCGAGCGCACCGGCACGGTGGTGTCGACGAGTTCCCCGTAGAAGGCCTCGACGGCCTTCAGGGAGGCGGCGTCGACTCCGGAGACGACCTTGGGCGTCTGCTGGAAGCCCCAGACGGTGTTCCCGGGGTCGATGCGCTCCGGGCTGTAGCCGAGGTGGAAGTCGACGCCGGCGGTGAGGCCGGAGCCGTCCTCCAGGATGGGCGCGAACAGCTCCTCGGTGGTGCCCGGGTAGGTGGTGGACTCCAGGACGACCGTGGCGCCGGGGCGCAGGAAACGGGCCAGGGTGTGGGCCGACTCCTCGATGTAGCGCAGGTCGGGGGCGCCGTCCTGTAACGGGGTGGGCACGGTGACGACGGCGACGTCGAAGCCGCCGCAGTCCCGGGCCAGTTCGCTGGGGCGGTAGGTGCCGCGCTCCAGGGCGCGGGTCAGCCGTTCGGAGGAGACGTCCTCCACGTACGACTCGCCGGCGGCGAGGCTCTTGACCCGCCGCGCGTCCACGTCGTAACCGATCACCTGGTGTCCGACCTCGGCGGCCCTGATGGCCAGCGGGAGGCCGACGTATCCCTGTCCCACGACGACGACGCGCATCAGTGACTCCTGTTCGCGGAAAGGGCGGACGGTGCGCGGCGGATGAGTTCCCGGACCGTCATGAGGAGGAAGGCCGCATTGGTGGTGAGGTAGCGCCTGCCGAGCCGGCGGGGCTCCTGGAGGGTGCGGTAGAACCATTCGAGTCCCATCCGCTGCCAGACCAGGGGGGCTCGCTTGGTGATGCCGGCGAGGATGTCGAAGGAGCCGCCGACGCCGTGGACGACGTGTGCGCCGGTTCGGGTGCCGTAGCCGGCGGTGAAGATCTCCTTCTTGGGCGAGGTCATGCCGAGGAACAGCAGCTGGGCGCGGCTCTCGGCGATGGCGTCGGCGACGGACTCCTGATCGGAGTCGGCGAAGTAGCCGTTACGGCTGCCGGCGACGCGCAACTTCGGGAAGCGCTCGGCGATCTGCCGGAGCATCAGGTCCAGGACCTGCTGCTGGGCGCCGAGCAGGTAGACGGAGATGTCCTCCTTCTCGGCGGCGGCGAGCAGGCGCATGAACAGGTCGATGCCCGCGACCCGTTCGGGCAGCCGCACGCCCAGGGCCCGGCCGGCCCAGACCACGGCCTGCCCGTCGGCCAGGACGAGGTCGCAGCCGGAGACGGCCCGGGCGAGCCGGGGGTCGCGCCGCATGTTGACCAGCTTGGCGGCGTTGACCATGCCGATCTCGATCTGCTCGCCGCGCCGGACCGCGTCCAGACAGCGGCGCACGGTCTCGTCCATGGTCAGGGGGTCGAGCATGACCCCGAAGAGGGATTGCCTTCGTCTCATCTCGGGAGCCCCCCGAGCCAGGCGAACAGCATCCAGCCGAACTCGTACGGGCGGCATTCGCGGTCCACGGCGAGCGGGCGGAACACCCGGTCCAGCGGGGCGAGGCGCGCCTGCGGCAGCACGCGGGTGGTGAGCCCGCGGGCGGCGCGGACGGCCTTCTTCGGGTCGCCGCGGTGGACCTTGCGCCAGGTGACGCCGAAGTCCTCGCGGATCATCGGCTCGCGCGGGGTGCCGGCGGGCCCGGCGAGTTCGGGCACCTCCGTCATCCAGCGCAGGCCGCGGCGGATGTGCGCACCGAAGTCGGTGCCGCCCGCCTCGGCCAGGTCGAAGAGGGCGGTCGGGGCCATGGCGTGCTGGTGGACGCTGTAGACGGGATAGCCCTCCACCACGCCGCCGCTGCGGGCGTCGTAGTGCCACCACCACTGCCCGCCGTCGCCCTGGAGGGCGCAGATGCGGGCGGCGCAGGCGTCGGCGGCCGCGAGGGCCCGCGGGTCGTCGCCGCTGGCGTGCAGCCGGGCGAGCGCCTGGAGCGGGTAGGTCTGGTCGGCGAAGCAGGCCACGTGGGAGCGGTACCCGGGGACCAGCCCGGGCCCGGTGGCATGCGCGAAGAGCGGGCCGTCGCCGGCCCTGGCCGCCAGGAGCCGGTCCCGGGCGGCCGCCAGGCGGTACTCCACGTCCGCCGTCTCGCGGGCGGCCGCGAGGGCGGAGAGCACCCAGGCCGCCTCGACGGTGTACTGGGGCCGCCCGGGCACGTCCAGGGCCGCCACCCGGTCGAGGGCGTCGGCCAGCTTGGGGTGGCCCGTCTCGGCGGCGGCCCAGGCGATGAGCGCCGCGTCACCGAGGTTCCGTACGGCGGGCAGCCGCTGCACGAGCAGTCCGGTGAACTCCTCGGCCGTGCGTCCGCCGAACAGGGCGCGCTGCCGGTCCTCGGGCAGGAAGCGGGCCCCGAGCGCGGTGATGGCCGCGTACCGGGTGCTGGTCCCCCGCTGTTCCAGGCGGCGGGTGCCGTCGGGCGTGATGGTTCCGGCCCGTGTGAACACGAAGGTCTCGGCTTCCGGCAGGTACATCGCGGGCAGTCCCGCCTCGGCCAGCGCCAGCAGGCGCTCGGCGAGGGCGTGCAGCGGCGCGTCCTGGCCGGCGAGTGCTCCTAACCGTGTGGTGGTCATCGGGTCCCCACCCCGATCCCCAGGCTGCCCAGCCCACTGCGCATGTCCGAGCTGTTCGGCTCCAACACACCCATCCCCTCTGATCTCTCCTCGGACGGACCTGGCGGTCGTCACTCCGTGGAGGGGGACTGCGCATGACGGTGCGCGTGCCCGGCGGTGGTCTCGCCCCGCCGGCGCACGAGCCGTCCGACGGCTGCGTCTGGACCCCCCAGCGATGCCGCGGACGGGGGCACGCGTGATCGGCAGTGTCCGCGCGCGCGGTGGATCCGCGCGTGCACGGCACTGCCGGCGCTGCCCCTCGTCGTGTACAACCCCCCACTGGAACAGGCCTGTTGCCTGCCCAGATCCCGTGTGCAGGGACACGGTATGCCCATGGATGTTCGTTGATTGTGGTTTTGAGGAAATGCCGGTGCTCTAAATTGCCGACATACCGTCAGTTCCACTTCCGTGCCGTTCGGTGAGCGTCCCGTCCTTCTCCTCGTGCAGTGCGCCGGTGCGCGGGCACTCCCATACGCCCGGCTCGTCCGCACGCTCGACCAGGCGGACCCCCGCCCGGCCCACCCAGCCGATGCGCCGGGCCGGTACGCCCGCGACGAGCGCGAAGTCCGGCACGTCGCGGGAGACCACGGCGCCGGCCGCGACCAGCGCCCAGCGCCCCACGCGCACCCCGGCCACGCACACCGAACGGGCCCCCAGCGAGGCCCCCTCGGCCACGACGACCCCGGCGGGTTCCCAGTCGCCGTCGCGCTTCAGCGTGCCGTCGGGGTCGACCGAGCGCGGGTAGAAGTCGTTGGTGAGCACCGCCGCCGGGCCGATGAACACCCCGTCGCCGAGTTCGGCCGGCTCGTACACGAGGGCGTAGTTCTGCAGCTTCACGTGGTCCCCGATCCGCACGCCCGGCCCGACGTACGCCCCGCGCCCCACGATGCAGCCACGCCCGAGCCGGGCCTCCTCCCGGATCTGTGCCAGATCCCAGATCGCGGTGCCCTCGCCGAGCTCGGCCGTCTCGTCGACCTGGGAGGAGGGTTGGATGCGGACACTCACGGCGCGTTCCCCTTACGGTTCGCGAGACATTGGAATGCACGGGCGCACGGGCGTCCGTACGCACGGCCCGAGCATATGCGCGGGCGTCCCGCTCCACCTGTGGATCAACGGACTGTTCACGCACCGGACTTGAGCCCTACTGGCGGGAGCCGATCACGTCCGCGGGGCGTCCCGCCAGTGCCAGCCGGCCCGGGACCAGCATGGCCAGGGAGGCGAGCACCGCCGCGAAGCCCAGGACGCCGAGGTACGTCCACGGGTCGGCCGACGGGGCGGCGGAGCCCGTCATCCCGATGCTGAAGGCGGTGAGCACCGCGAAGGCGATCCCCGTGCCCAGCACGGCGGAGATCACGACCACCAGGGCGGCCTCGATCCGCAGCATGCCCATGACCTGCCGGCGGGTGGTGCCGACGAGCCGGAGCAGGGCGAACTCCCGGGTGCGGTCGGAGACCGACATGGCCAGGGTGTTGACGACGGCGATGGCCGTGAAGGCGATGATCAGGCCCATCGCCACGTAGTTCACCTCGGCGTTGGACTGCTGGACCTCGGCCTGGAGGTCCTCGACCTGGTCGCGGTCGAGGACGGCGACCCCGGGCAGGGCGCCGATCGCCTTCTGCAGCTCGGCCCGGCCGGGCTTTCCGGCGTCCGCGGTCTTCACCAGTACGGAGGAGGCGAGGGGGTTGTCGACGTGCTGCGCTACCAGCTCGTGGGACATCGTCAGATCGCCGAAGCCCAGTCCGCGCGCGTACACGGCGGCGACGTTCAGCTCGGTCTCCGTGCCGTCGCCGAGGGTCAGCTTCAGCTCGTCCCCCGGCTTCTTGCCCAGGTTGGCGGCGGCGACCTCGCTGAGCGCGACGCTCCGCGCGCCGAAGCCGTCCAGGCTGCCGGCCGTGACGCCCGGGTCCCAGGTGCGGGTCAGGCCTTCGGCGGACACGCCCTGCGCCGGGTACTTCTCCAGGCCGACGCGCACGGAGGTCCGTACGACCTCGGTCACCGCCGACACGCCGGGAACCCGGCGGAGGCTGTCGGCGGCCTGCGCGGGCACGCCGGGACCGGCCGAACCGACCACCCAGTCGGCCGTGTTGCCGGCCCGGGCCTGGGCGGTGGCCGCCGCGCCCATGGTGGTCTGGACGAAGAACACCGTGCAGGCCATGCCGATGAGCAGGGCGAGCGGGGTGATCGCGGCGGAGAGCCGCTTGGTGTTGGCGCGGGCGTTGGCCGTGGCCAGGTGGCCGCCGACGCGCGAGGCCTTCAGCGGCACCCCGAGGACGGCGACCGCGGCCCGGGCGATCAGCGGGCCGAGCAGCGAGACCGCCACCGCGAGGACGACGACCGACAGGAAGGTCACCGGGGTGGAGGCCGGCTCGCTGCGCAGCACGGAGAGGACGGCGAGGAGGACGACCCCGCCGGCCAGGAAGGCGGCACCGGCTCCGAGCCGGCCCCAGGCGAAGGTCCGCCGTTCCATGGCGGCCTCGGACAGTGCCTCGGCGGGCCGGATACGGGCGGCGCGGCGGGCCGAGATCCGTGCGGCCGCCCAGGCGCCCAGGAGGGCCGCGCCGATGGCCGCGAAGAACGGGAAGACGCTGAAGGTCACTTCGAGGGTCTCGGGGATCGCCTTGAAGCCGACGAACCTGCCGTGCAGCCAGTAGGCGATGGGCAGGCCCGTGACCGAGCCGAGCACACCGGCGAGCCCGCCCACGATCAGCGCCTCGCGGCCGATGAGCTGCCGTACCTGCCGGGGGGTGGCCGCGATGGCGCGCAGCAGGGCGAGTTCGCGGTGGCGCTGCTGGATGGAGAGGGCGAAGGTGCCGACGACCACGAGGATCGCGACGAGCAGCGAGGTGCCGCCGATGGCGCCGCCCATGGAGACCAGCTTGATGCGGGCCTTGGCCGCGTCGAGGAACTCGACCGGGCCGCGGTCGCCGCCGGTGACCACCTGGGCGGTGGTGCCGTCGAGGGCCTTGCGGACCTGCGCGGCGAGGTCGGCGGTGGACACGCCGGGCCTGGGCAGTACGCCGACGGCCGCGACCCGGCCGCCGCGGCCGGACAGCCGCTCGGCCTCGGCGTCCGAGAAGAACAGCGAGGTCTGCTGCCCGAGATCGCCGCCGGAGGGCGCCGCGATGCCGGTGACGCGGTAGGCGCGCGGGGAGCCGGTCGACTGGACGGTCAGCTCGGTGCCGGGCCTGATGCCCGCCCGCCGGGCCAGTTCCCGGTCGACGACGACCTCGTTCGCGGCGGCCGGGGCGGCGCCCTCGGCCAGGGTGAAGGGGGTCAGGGGCGCGGAGGTCCAGGAGTGGCCGTACGAGGGTTTGCCGCCGGCACCCGGGACGATCTGCCCCTTGGGGGTGACCGCGTACGCCGGGAAGGTGATCTCGGGGAGCGCCGCCCGTACTCCGGACAGCGCACCGAGCTTCGTCGCGGTGTCGGCGGGCAGCCAGACGCGCTCGCCGAGCGGCTTGGCCTTCTCCTTGGTCTTGGACTCGCCGCCCTTGTTCTTGACGGTGACCTGGTGGACGTTCTGGTCCCCGCCGACGATCACGGGGGCGGCCGCGTAGCGCTCGGTGCCGATGGTCCCCCGCAGCCCGGTCTCCAGCAGGATGCCGCAGGCCGTGACGAGCGCGGCCGCGCAGAAGAGGGCGAGGAACGCACCGATGAAGCCGCCCTTGCGGGCGCGCAGGGTCTGCAAGGCGTAGCGCAGCATCAGGCCCACGCCCCCAGGTGCGTCATGCGGTCGGCGACGCGGTCGGCGGTCGGGGCCTGCATCCGGTCGGCGATCCGGCCGTCGGCGAGGAACAGGACGGTGTCGGCGTAGGAGGCGGCGACCGGGTCGTGGGTGACCATGACCACCGTCTGACGGGTCTCGTCGACGCAGGACCGCAGCAGGGAGAGGATCTCCTTGGCGGTCACGGTGTCGAGGGCGCCGGTGGGCTCGTCACCGAAGATGACGTCCGGACGGGTGATCAGGGCGCGGGCTATCGCCACCCGCTGCTGCTGGCCGCCGGACAGTTCGGCGGGCCGGTGCGCGGCCCGGCCGGACAGGCCCACACGGGTCAGGATCTCCTCCAGCCAGACGGGGTCCAGGCGCTCCCCGGCCAGGCGCAGCGGCAGTTCCACGTTCTCCCGTACGGAGAGGGCAGGGATGAGGTTGAAGGCCTGGAAGACGAAGCCGATGCGCTTGCGGCGCAGCTCGGTCAGCTGGGTCTCGTTCATGCCGCCCAGTTCGGTGTCGCCGATGAAGGCGGAGCCGCCGGAGGGCTTGTCGAGGCCGGCGGCGCAGTGCAGGAAGGTGGACTTGCCGGAACCGGAGGGGCCCATCACGGCCGTGAAGGAGCCCCGTTCGATGCCGACGGAGACCCCGTCCAGCGCACGCACCGCGCGCCCGGCCTTCCCGTACTCCTTGACGACCCCGTCCAGGCGCAGGGCGAACGTGTGCGTATCGGTCCTCATGGGGGTCCTCTTGTCGTCGGTCCTCATGCGCGGCCGGTCCTTTCGGTGGTTGATCGGGTGGTGGTGGGGACCTCGGGGGTCAGGCCCAGCGCGGCCAGCTCCCGTGCGGTCCAGGTGAGTTCGGCGGCGACGCCCCGGACGAGTCCGGCCGCGCCGACGGGCCGGCGGTGCACGGGGAGCGCGGACCAGGTGCCGGTCTCCACCTCGACGTGGTCGGTGACGGCCCGGTCCCCCGCGAACAGGGCCCGCAGGGTCTCGCGCAGCACCGGCCGGGTGGAGGCCAGCGGCGGGGCGGGCTCCGCGTGCAGCGGTACGTGGTGGTGGATCCGCCAGGGAGCCCGCGCGGGCAGGGCTCCGGCGAGCGCCGGCCCCAGGTCGTCGGAGCCGAGCGGTGCGGCGCCGGCCGGGCCGGCCTCCCGGGTCTGGTGCAGGAAACGCGGATCCGCCAGGGCCGCCAGGGTTTCCCGTACGAGGGGGTCCGCCGGGTCGGCGGCCTCCAGGGCGCTGGACGCCTGGACCTTGACCACCGGGATCCCGGCCGCCAGGAGCAGGGCGACGGCGTCGTCCGGGTCCTCGTGCGCGACGGCGAGGTGGCAGGCGTCCAGGCAGAGGCCGATCCGGTCGTGGTCGACGCCCCGGAGCACCTCGACGGCCTGGGCGGTGGTCTCCGCGACGCAGCCCGGCTCGGGTTCGAAGGCGACGCGCACGCTCCGGCCGGTCTGCGCCTCGATCCGCCGCAGTCCCGTGGCGAGGGCGTCCAGCTGCCGGGCCGCGGCGGCCATCCGGGTCCGCGACCAGGCGGTGCGCCAGGCCAGCGGCAGGGTGGAGACCGAGCCGCGCGCGGCGTCGTCGGGCAGCAGCCCGGCCAGGACCCGGGCCAGGTTCAGCGTGTGGTCGAGGCGGGCGGGTTCGGACCAGTCCGGGTAGTACACCGCCCGCTTGACCACCGGGGCGTGGAAGCCCCGGGAGGGGAACCCGGTGAGGCTCACCGTCTCCAGTCCCCGGGCGGTGAGCTCCCGGCGGAGCCGGGCGACGGCGGGCGGGTCGGCGGCCAGCGTCGCCGCCGCGTCCTGCGGAAGCCACAGGCCGAGGCCGATGACGGGCTCGCCGGTGGCCCGGCGGACCGGCTCGGCGTGGGTGGCGAGCCGGGCGGTGATGCCGTGCAGGGTGTCGGCGGGGTGCAGGGTGTCGGCGGGGTGCACGGTGGTGCAGTAGCCGAGGTGGACGGCCGTGCCGTCGCGGTGGCGCAGCCGCATCAGGCGGATCCGGCCACTGCGGGGGTGGGCACGCCGGTGGTGGGTGGCATCGCAGGCTCCACAACGTGGGGGTCTTGTCTGCGATGACGCTAGGGACCGGCATTATCGGCGGGTTATCGGCCGGTTAGCCGCGGCGTGTCGAGGGGTTGGGCGTCCTCCCCGGCACCTGCTTCCTCCAGCGCACGGGCCGCCTTCGCCTCCCACGGCGGGGCGCCGATCCCCTGGAAAACGCCGAGCGCGGCGGTCAGATGGGCGCGGCCCTCGCTCGTGCGGCCGACCCGGCAGTGGAGCCGTCCCAGGGCGAGCCGTATCTCCCCCTCGACCAGCGGGCTGGCCTGGCGCCGGGCGACTTTCAGCGCCTCCCGGTACGTCTGCTCGGCCGACTCGGCCGCTCCGGCTTCACCCCGGGCCGTCGCGAGCCCCATCAGTGCGTAGGCGAGGCCGAGCATGTCGGCCTTCTCGGTGACGATCCGGACGACGGTTCCGTAGGCCTCCTCCGCGGATTCCAGCTGCCCGAGCGCGAGATGGGAGCCGGCCTGCCGGTACATGGCCATCGCCAGGCTGCGCGCATCGCCGCCGATCCGCTCGCTCACCCGGACCGCATCGCGGCTGAGGCCCAGGGCCTCCTCCGGCCGGCCCCGGTCGAGCGCGATCTGGGCCATGTTGTTGAGGGTGTACGCCTCGGAGGCGAGGTCCCCCGCAGCGCGGGTCAGCGGCAGGGCCTCCTCCAGCCGGCCCATGGCCCGGTCGTAGTCGCCCCGGACCCGGTCGATCACCGCGAGGTTGGCCAGGACGGGCGCCGGGCCCAGCAGTTCCCCGGCCCTGGCGTAGAGGTCGATGGCCCGCTCGAAGTGCGCACTCGACTCGTCGAGCCTGCGCAGACGCAGGTCGATGGTGCCGATCTGCTGCTCCATGGCCGCCTGTCCGCCGAGGTTTCCCGCGATGCGCGCCGCCTCGAGCGCCAGCTCGCCGCAACGGCGCCAGTCGTCCAGGTAGTTGCGCGCTTCGAAGAGCGCCCCCATGGCACTGGACAGACCCCAGGCCAGCTCGTCCATGCCCAGCCCGGCGGCCTGCTCGACCATCGCGATGAGGGAGAGGCGCTCCGCCTCGTACCACTCCAGCGGAGCGGCGATGAGCTCCTCCAGCAGGGCCGGGTCGACGGCCCGCAGGGGCGTCCGCACGCGCAGGATGGCGTGGTCCCCGCCGTGCTCCCGGCGCTGCGCGGCCAGCGCGATGGTCAGACCGGTGCGGAACACCCGGTCGCAGGCGGCCAGCCGGTCCTCCTCGGAGTCCTCCTCCCGGGCCAGCTCGCCCGCGTACAAGCGCATCAGGTCGTGGAAGCCGTAGCGCAGGCGGCCGGTGGCGTCGACCCCGACGACCTGGAGGAACTGGGCGTCCACGAGGTGCTCGACGAGCTGCTCCGCCTCCAGCACGCCGAGGTCCATCAGCGCGGCCCCGACCCACGCGGTGAAGTCCGGTACGCCGAGCAGCCCGAGGTGGCGGTAGAGCCGGGCCGCGTCCTTGTCGAGGTAGCGGTAGCTCAGCCGGAAGCCGGCCCGGATCTGGAACTCGCCCTGGCTGAGCTCGTCCAGCCGCCGCCGTTCGTCGCTGAGCCGGGTGACCAGGTGCCGTACCGACCAGTGCGGCTTGGAGGCCAGCCGGGCGGCGGCGATGCGCAGGGCGAGGGGCAGTCGGTCGCACAACGCGACGAGACGGGCCGACTCCTCCGGCGCGGCCAGGATGCGGCTCTCGCCGACGATGCCGGCGAGCAGCTCCACGGAGCGGTCCTGCGGGAGGAGCCCCAGATGGACCCGTGCGGCAGCCGGCCAGGTCACCAGCTGTTCCAGTTGTTCCCTGCTGGTGACCAGGACCGTGCTGCCCCCGTTGCCCGGGAGCAGCGGCCGGATCTGCGCCAGCGTGCGGACGTTGTCGAGGACGAGCAGCACCTGGCGCTCGGCCAGCACGCTGCGGTACATCGCGATGCGGTCCTCCAGGCCGTTGGGGACTTCGTCGCTGCCCACCCCGAGGGACCGCAGGAAGCGGCTGAGGATCTCGCCGGCTTCGGTCGGTGCGTGGTTCTCGTCGTAACCGCGCAGGTCGGCGAAGAGCCTGCCGTCCGGGTAGTGCCCGGCGGCCCGGTGGGCCCAGCGGACGCCGAGGCCGGTCTTGCCCACGCCGGCGACGCCCGTGATCAGTCCGACGGTGGGGGTGCGGCCGCCGCCGTCGCGCGCGTCCACCAAGCTGTCGAGAGCCGCCAGTTCGGGCTGCCGACCCGCGAATCCCGGTACGTCGGGCGGCAGTTCGGAGGGGATGACGGTGCGGCGCTCGGCGGGTGCCTCCCGGAGCGCGGCGGGTGCGTCCACAGCCAGGGAGGGGTCGTCCCGCAGGATCGCGTCGTGCAACTCCTGGAGTTCGGGGCCCGGTTCCATGCCCAGCTCGTCGATGAACCGGCGCCTCGCCTCCCGGAAGCCGTCCAGCGCCTCGGCCCGCCGCCCGGACCTGTACTGGGCGAGGATGAGGTGGTAGCGGGCGCGCTCGCGCAGCGGGTGGTCCCGTACGGTCGCGGCCAGATCGGGGAGCAGCAACCGGTGCCGGCCCAGCTCCAGTTGGACGCCCGTCAGCGCCTCGCGGGCATGGAGGCGGACCTCCTCCCAGCGGGCCGCCTCGTCCTCCACCCGCTGCCCGGCCACCCCGGCCAGCGTTCGGCCGCGCCACAGTGCGAGCGCCTCGGCGTACGCGCGCGCGGCATCGGCGGGCCGCTGCTCGCGGACGGCCGTCTCGGCCTCGGCGACCAGCCGGGTGAAGACGGCGCTGTCGAGGGTGTGCCCTTCGATGCGCAGCAGGTAGCCGGGGTGCGCGGTGGCGATGACCTCCTCGGCCGCGCCCTCGGCCTTGAGGGCCTTGCGCAACGCCGCGATGACGATGGCGATCTGGGTCCGCGCCGTGGCCGGCGGCCGGTCGTTCCACACTTCGGCCACGAGGGTGTCGACCGGCACGATCCGGCCGGGGCTCAGCAGCAGGAGGGACAGGACCGTCCGTTGCCGGGCACCGCCCAACGCGACCGTCCGCTCCCCCGCGGTGACCATGAGTGGACCGAGAATTCCAAAGCTGAGCCGCTCAGCCAACGCTTCCCCCCGTAGCCGGCCGCGCCTACCGACAAGATCACCTTACCTGCGGCCGGCGTGATTTCGGCCACGCTCAGGAGCTTTCGGCGGTTCCCGGGGTGCGCCGCGCGAACGTACGGCTTCCCACCGCCGTGCAGAGTGCGACGACGACCAGAACTCCCGCCACCGCGAAGGTGATCCGCATGCCGTCGGCCACGGCGTCGGGGCGCGCCGTGGCGACGTCGGCGGCCGCGGAGGCCAGGGCGAACACGGCGCCCATGACCGAGGCGCCGGTGATGAGCCCGAGGTTGCGCGACAGGTTGAGCATCCCGGAGGTGACGCCCCGCCGCTCCGCGGGGACCTCCGCCATGACCCCGGTGTTGTTGGCCGTCTGGAACACCGCGTAGCCGGCGGTGACGACGACGAGGGGGGCGAGGTAACCGGGGACGCCGAGCGTCTGCGGGATCACGGAGAGGAGGAAGCAGCCGGCCGTCATGGCGGCCAGCCCGGCGACCGTGATGCGGAACGCGCCGAAGCGGTCCACGATGCGGCCGGCCGGCGGCCCCGTCAGCGCCGCGACCAGCGGACCCACCGACAGGACCAGTCCGACGAGGGCCTCGCCGAGGCCGAGCGTGCGGGAGAGGTAGAACGGGCCGACCACCAGCGTCGCCATCATCACCGTCGAGACGAGCGCGCTCATGGCCAGGCCCGCGCTCAGCACGGGATCACGGAACACGGCGGGCCTGAACAGCGGTGATGGCGCCCGCGCCTCGGCCCGTACGAAGAGCCACACCCCGAGGGCTGCGACCACCAGCAGCGCGACGTTGAGCGCCCCGAACCGGCCGCGCCCGGTCGTCATGGCGAGCGCGTAGGCCGCGAGGGTCAGGGCGAGCAGCAGCGTGCCGAGGTGGTCGAAGCGGGCCGGGCCGGCCGTGGGCTCCCGCAGTCGGTCGGCGGGCAGGTGGCGGTGCGCGAGCAGCAGGGTCAGCAGCCCCAGCGGCACGCTGACGAGGAACAGGGCCCGCCAGCCGAATCCGGAGATCAGTACGCCGCCCAGGGACGGGCCGAGAGCGGTGCCGATCGCGGACATGGTGCCGAGCAGCCCCATCGCGCTGCCGGTCCGCTCCTTGGGCACCGCCTCGCCGACGAACGCCATGGTCAGCGCCATCATGACGGCCGCGCCCAGGCCCTGCGCGGCCCGGGCGGCGATCAGCAGCCACAGCGTGGGCGCCGAGCCGCACAGCACCGAGGCCGCCGTGAAGAGGAGGACGCCGACGAGGAGGAGCCGCCGGCGGCCGATGAGGTCGCCGAGCCGGCCGACGCTGACGATCACGGTGGTGATGGCCAGGAGGTAGGCGAGGACGATCCACTGCACCGCCTGGAAGGAGGCGCCGAATGCCTGCGCCAGCGTCGGCAGGCCGACGTTGGCGATGCCGGTGCCGAGCGAGGACAGCAGCATCGACAGCGACAGGCCCGCCAGCACCCACCGGACCGAGGGCGCCGGCGCGGTACGTCCGGGTGCCGCCTCGGCCCGGCCCGTGCCCGTCTGCTTCATCGGGCGCCGACCGCCGGGCGGACGCCCGTGAAGACCGTGGTGGCCCAGAGGAGGAAGGCGTCCGGCCGCCGCAGGATGCCCTCCGGCGCCTCCGGATCGACCAGGACGTCGAGGGTCTTGCGGTCCTCCGCGTCCAGGGACTCGCCCATCGCGTCCCGCAGCCGGGTCAGGTGCGTGTGCAGGAAGGCACGGGCCGGCTCCCCCAGTGGCGCCGGCAGGTCGAGGAGGAACGTGAAACCGCCGGTCTCGGTGAGCCCGGCGCGCCCGAGCATCGCGGGCCAGTCCTCGACCACGGCGGCGCTGCCGGGCAGCTCGTCCCGCATCACCGAGAACCACTGCTCCTGAACGGCGTCCAGCCGCGCCTGGAGGCCCGGCCTGCCGATGCCGATGTCACGCGGCAGGAAGCGCATCGGCAGCCCGGCCTCCGCGACGGCGAGCAGGCCGCCGGGCCTCAGCACGGCGGCGAGCGCGTCCAGGGCGCCCTGCTGGTCACCGAGGTGGTGCACGGCCTTGCTGCTCCAGACCAGGTCCGCCGCGCCGAGGCCGTCGTCGAGGCCCTCGGGGAGTTCCGCGTGCCGCGTGACGACCCGGCCGCCGAGGCCGAGCCGCTCGGCGCGGGCCAGGGTGTGGTCGAGCAGCCCGGGCGCCCCGTCCACCGCGACCGTTTCGGCGTCCGCGAAGGTCTCGGCGAGGACGCAGGTCATCACGCCCGGCCCGCTGCCGATGTCGAGGACCCGCCGGACCTCGTGCCCGGGGCCGAGCAGCTCCTTCAGGCGGGCCGCGGTGCTGGTGAGGACCGGCAGCTGGATCTCGCCGTTCCGCTCCAGGTGGGCGGCCATGACCTCCCAGTCGATGTCGGTGGAGTGGTGTCCGTGACCGTGACCGTGGCCGTTCCCGTGCTTGTGCTGGTGCTCGTGTCCCGGGGCGCTGTGTGTGTTCATGCCCAGGAGCGTGCGCCGCCGCAACCGCGAACGGCAATTCTTGTTGCCGTTTCCGGGACGGCGAGGTGCAATGCCCGCATGCACACACCGCACGGCAAGCCCCGCGACACGGCGCACGCGGCACGGGACACCGCACATGACACCGCACATGACACGGCGGCGGACGCCCCACCGCCGCACCAGGCCGTCCTCGACGAGGTCGCCCCCCGGCTCCGCCGGCTGCGCGCCCAGCGCGGCCTCACCCTCGCCGCGCTCTCCGAGGCGACCGGCATCTCCAAGAGCACCCTGTCCCGGCTGGAGTCCGGTCAGCGCCGCCCCAGCCTCGAGCTGCTGCTGCCGCTCGCCTCCGCCTACCGCGTGCCCCTGGACGACCTGGTCGGCGCGCCCGAGGTGGGCGATCCCCGGGTCCGGCTGACCCCCCGTACCCTGCCGAACGGCGGCACCTCCGTGGCCCTGACCCGCGGCCCGGGCCCCCTCCAGGCGTACAAGATGATCATTCCGGACCGGGGCAGCGAGCCTGACCTCCGCACGCACGAGGGCTACGAGTGGCTCTACGTGCTCGACGGCCGGCTGCGGCTCGTCCTCGCCGAGCACGACCTGGTCCTCGGCCCCGGCGAGGCCGCCGAGTGGGACACCCGGCTGCCCCACTGGTTCGGCAGCGCCGACGGCCGCCCGGTCGAGATTCTCAGCCTCTTCGGCCGGCAGGGCGAGCGCATGCACGTCCGCGCGAAGCCACGCGCCTGACGGCGGATCACCGGCGCGTCGGCGTGCGCCCGGTGGTGAAACCCGATCGGTTGTATCGCGTTAGAAGGACGGACCCGCCGCGCCCCGCCGGGCGCGCCGCCCTGCGACGACGACAGTACGAGGAGCCCGATGAGAGTCCCGGAGCCGGCCGGACGCGGCCGTATGAAACTGGCAGCCCGATGCCGGGTGGCCACGGAGGCTCCCGCCTTCGGGCTGGTCGTCTTCTGCGTGATCCTGCTCAACGCCGGACTGATGGGGGTGGAGACGTACAGCGGCCTCGCCCAGGAGTACCGGCAGGTCCTGCGGAGCGCCGAGGACTGCTGCCTCGTGGTGTTCTCCCTGGAGATGCTGCTGCGTCTCGGCGCGCACGCGGACCGGCCGAAAGCATTCTTCCGGGACCCCTGGAACCTCTTCGACCTCGCGATCGTGGCCTCCGCCTTCGTCCCCTTCGTCCGCGAGAACACCACCGTGCTGCGGCTGCTGCGCCTCGCCCGCGTCCTGCGCACCGCGCGCTTCCTCCCGCACCTGCGGATCCTGCTGATCGCCGTCGGCCGCAGCCTGCCGGGCACCGCCAGCTTCCTCTTCGTCGGCGCGCTGGTGCTGTACGTGTACGCCATGGTCGGCTGGGTCTGCTTCGCGGACTCCGACCCCCAGCACTACGGTTCCGTCGGCCGGGCCATGCTGACCCTGTTCCTGCTCACCACGCTCGACGGCCTGACCGACGCCGTCCGTGCGGGGCTGCAGATCTCCCGGCTCAGCATCATCTACTACGCCTCCTACGCGCTGCTGGCCTCCTTCGTGCTGGTCAACGTCCTCATCGGGGTGGTCCTCAACTCGCTCGACGAGGCACGGGAGATCGAGGCGGAGGCCGGCCGGGTGCCGCCGCCGGCCGGCCCCGACGCGGACGGGACGGACGTCAGGGAGCGGATCGCCACGGCCCGCCGGGCACTGGACGAGATCGAGGCGAGCCTGGCCGCGGCGGACCGGCCCGCGGACCGGCCCGGCGCGGGCGGCCGGCGGCTGGAGACCGCCTCGCACACCGGGTCCTGAGCCGGGGCCCCGCCCGTCCCGGGCACGCGGGCGGGGCCGCCTCAGCGCTTGCGCGCGAGGGTGAGGCCGTCCGCGATCGGCAGCAGCACCGACTCGACGCGGTCGTCCGCGCGGACGTGCGCGTTGAACTCGCGGATGGCCAGGCCGTTGCCCCGGGCGTCGGCGCGGGCCGCCTCGCCCCCGTAGAGGACGTTGTCGGCGAGCAGCAGCCCGCCGGTCCGGACGCGCGGCACCAGCTGGTCCCAGTAGGACCGGTAGCCGGTCTTGTCCGCGTCCAGGAAGACGAGGTCGATCACCGGCTCGGGCGGCAGCGCCTTCAGGGTCTCCAGGGCGGGGGCGATCCGCAGGTCGACCCGGTCCGCGACCCCGGCCTCCTTCCATGCCGCCCGCGCGATCGAGGTCCACTCCTCGGAGATGTCGCAGGTGACGACACGGCCGCCGGGCGCCAGCCCTTCGGCCAGCGCGATCGTCGAGTAGCCGGTGAACGTGCCGACCTCCACGATCCGCCGGGCGCCGGTCAGCCTGGCCAGCAGGGTGAGGAACACCGCCTGCTCGTGCGGGATCTGCATCACGGCCGAGCCGCCGAGCGCGCGGGTGCGTGCGATCAGCCGTTCCTGCGCGGGGCTCGGCGGTTCGGCCTGCGCGAGCAGGTAGGCGTAGACCTCGGGGGTCAGGGGGACGGTCTTCACGTCCTCCGGATTCCTGCTCATGCCGTACGCCCGACCAGCCGGACCTCCCGGGGCGCGGCTCCGAGGCCGCGCGCGAGGGCCCGTACGCCGTCCTCCGTCAGCGGGCCGCCCCCGGCGACGAGCACGTCGTACGTCTCCCCGTGCAGCGGGTCGGTGGCGCGTACGCACGTCACGTCGGCGCCGGGCAGCAGGGCGCGGAGGCGGGCGGCGAGGCCGGGGGCCCCGGCCGGGTGCGCGCGGCGGTCCGGGCGCAGGAACTGCCGGCCGTCGGGGAGGGTCCACGGGCCGTCCGGGTCCCAGCCGGTCCGGTGGGCGGCGGCGCCCGACTCGGTGTCGCCGAGCACCTCGACCAGGGCGGTACGCCGGCCGTCGCACAACCGCACGGCTTCCGGGGGGAGTTCGCCGGAGCCGTGCAGGAAGGTGACGTGCTCGAAGGCTGCGAGCCAGCGGGGGTGGCGGGCCAGGGTCCGGAAGGCCCGGGGGACGGTGACGACGGCGATCCGGCGGGCCTCGACCTGGGGCGGCGGGCGCGGGCAGTCGAAGGCGGGCCAGAACCAGACGGGCAGCCGGGTCACGGCGGGCAGCAGCACGGTCGCGGCGGCCCCGTGGACGCCTTGCGGGGCCGCGAAGCTGACGATCGCCTGCGGCTCGTACGGGCCGATCAGGCGGGCGAGTTGCTCGGCGTCCGCGCGCAGGCGGGCCCCGGGGAGGGTCCGGGCGGAGCCGGGCGCGTGGAAGTCGTAGTCCCGTGCGACGAGCCGCTCCACCAGGTCGGTGGCGGCCGCGGCACCTACCGAGTCCCACGCCAACTGCCACCCCCCGGCCGGGGGTTCGGCGGCCCCCGCCGCCGGGCTCCCGATCCCGGGCCGGTCCCACAACGCGTCGAAGGGCAGCGCCGCGTATCCCGCCTCCCGCCTTCGCCGCATGCCGCTCCTCGGGGTCGCCGATACCGTCAGGACCTCTGCTCAACGACACGGGACGCCCCCGGAAACGGTCTGCCTCCCGCCGCGCGCCTCGCCGGCGGGGCCGCGGTGTTCCGGGTGCGGCGCCGCTGCCGCGCGCCTCGCCGGCGGGGCCGCGGTGTTCCGGGTGCGGCGCCGCTGCCGCGCGCCTCGCCGGCGGGGCCGCGGTGTTCCGGGTGCGGCGCCGCTGCCGCGCGCCTCGCCGGCGGGGCCGCGGTGTTCCGGGTGCGGCGCC
>NZ_JBHUSC010000031.1:0-82511 GCF_042673805.1 Streptomyces sp. NPDC057010
TGTCAAGGGTGGCCGTAGGCCATCGCGAAGCGACGCGACGACGAAGGAGGAGCGCCCTTGACAGGCCGGGCCGACGCGGAAGGACGATGAGACTGGCGGGAAACCCCCAAACCTTCCCTGATGCCGAGTAATCGGCCCCCGACAACCCGACGCGCCGACCCCTCCCCACCCCCAGCCGCCTCGCCTCCCCGCCCCCGCAAAAAGCCCCCGCCCCTGTCAGTCCCCTCGCATACCGTTCCCCTATGAACCCGATCAGGATCATCTCCGGCGACGCAACGAGCCCCCAGGCCAAGGGACCCAAGGTCATCGCCCATGTCTGCAACGACCTCGGCGGGTGGGGCAAGGGCTTCGTCCTCGCCGTTTCGAAGCGGTGGCCCGAGCCTGAGGCCGCGTACCGCTCCTGGCACCGGGGGCGGAGCGGGAACGACTTCGGGCTGGGCGCCGTACAAGTGGTACGGGTGAAGCCGGATACCTGGGTGGCCAACATGGTGGCCCAACGCGGCATACGCACCGGCAGCGGCGGCCCGCCGATCCGCTACGACGCCGTGTCGCGCTGCCTCGCCGTACTGGCCGATCACGCCACCGAGTTGAACGCGAGCGTTCACATGCCCCGCATCGGCTGCGGGCTGGCCGGCGGCACCTGGTCACGCATCGAGCCGCTGATCACCGACACGCTGTGCGCGCGCGACATCGAGGTGACCGTCTACGACCACGGCTGAGCCGCAACCCGCGGTCGGAGCTCCGCACGCCGTGCCGGCCGAACGCGCGACTGACTCGATGGCCGGCCCGATATTCCATCCGCTCAAGTTCGGAGGGCCGTGAATGAGTGGGACGTTCAGGTATCGATTCATGGCGGGTGGTGTGGGTCTCGCGGCCGATACCTCGGTTGCCGTGTACGAGGCCGATTCTGCGCCGTCGCATTCCCTCCAAATTTGCCCACCGGCGGACCCGGTAAGCTGATCTTTGAAGTTATCTCACTTTCGTATCCGAACGGCGATTACCGGGCCGAGGTGGCGGCCCTGGCCGTCGACGGGTGGATCCATCAAAACCTCCGCCTTCCCCCATGTGAGAGCGCAGTCAGCCTTGACTCCACCAGCCACCGCTTCTCCTTCAGTTGGGGAGGGGCCGGCTCGCCATTCGTTGACGAACTGCCGGAGGTTTAGCGCCTGTGATCGTTGAGTTCGCCGTTCGCGCCGGACAGGGCGAGCCGAGTGGTTTCGATCGTGGAGACATGGTGTGGTCCGGGGGACGTGGAGAGGCGAGTTCCGTAGGGCACGTGCCCGATCAGGGAATGATGATCTACCTCGCCGTGCCGGAACTGCTCGATTCACTCAGTGGGCTGGTGGCGCGGCGCTCCCGTAACGCCTCGTTCACTGCTGTCGATTCGTCCTTCGGCCTTGACTTCAGGGTGACGAAGGCAGGGGTCGGCATCACGAGCCGATCTGGATCCGGACCCGGACTTGTGGCGCGAGTCAGCCGTATCGAGCTGGGCGATGCGGTTCTTGCGGCTGCGGAGGAGCTGGAGAGGCGCAGCCTCGCCGGGGTGGGCTCGGGAGACGGAGTGGTGAGTGCCTATCGGGCGGCCTTGGATCGCTTTCGGCTCATCGTGTGGGCGGACAGGCTCGGGCTCGACCAGCTTGGAGGGGTTCGGGGTGGGATGCCTCGGTAACTCGTAGGGGCGTGGGACGATCCGGGGGTATGGAGTATCGGTATGCCCGTGAGGGTGATGTGGGGCAGATGGCCGCGTTGTTTGCGGTCAATCGGTATGACGCGCTGACTGAGGGGGAGCGGGCCGCTCAGGGGTTTGTGCAGGGGGAGTTCGGCGTCGGGGTGTTGGCGGCGATGGTGCGGGATCGGGAGCTGCTCGTCGCGGATGATGCCGGGCGGGTGACCGGGTTGTTGGGGCTTTGTGGGCCGGGGGAGTTGGGGGAGGTCTCGCCGGCGGTGGTGGGGTTGCTGGAGGCGCAGGGGGAGTTGGAGTGGGAGGGGCGGCCGCTGAGTGGCGTGCCGTGGCTGCTGTACGGGCCCGTGGTGGTTGATGCCGGGTATCGGGGGCGTGGCGTGGCCCGGGGGTTGTTCCGTATGGCCCTCGCGGAGGCGGCCGGGCGGGCCGAGCTGGTGGTGGCGTTCATCGAGGACGGGAACGTGCCCTCGTGGAAGGTGCACGTCGAGGGGTTCGGCATGACTCCGCTCGGGGGCTATGCCGTCGGCGGGCGGCGCTATCGGGTCGTCGGGGCCCCGGTGGGCGGGTAGTCGGGGCAGCTGCCCCGTCCATGTGGGGGATCCGACGCGCCCCGGCGCCGAAGCGTTATCGCGCTGCCGGTTCCCTCACGGGTCGGCCCGGTGGACACTTGCGCCACCTGACGGGGGATCAAGGGGGAGGAGTCGCCGGCGTGGATCGGATGTTCCTGCGCGTGGTGTTCATCGGGGGCGTCGTGCTGAGCGTCATGCTCGTGCCCGTGTGGGCCGTGGCGGGGCTCCACGCGCCGCTTCTGCTTCCGTTCGCCGCGCTCTACGCGAGTGCCGCCTGCGTGGTGCCCGCCTTCGCGCTCGCGCGGACCCGGCGGTGGCAGCGGCTGCCGTTCCCGGAGTGGGTCCGGTACGGCGCCGCCGGGCTGGTCTGCTCCCTGGGGGCCTGCCTGCTCTTCACCGGGCTGATCGTGTCGGCGCCCCACAACGGCTGGTCCGTCCTGACCTGGCACGACTTCCGGGACCGGGTGGCCTGGATGACGGGGGTGCTCGTGCCCGCCGTCGTCCTGACCCACCTGGTCATCGGGTGGCTGGATCGTCGCCGAGCCCGGGTCCGCTAGCGCTCCACGATCACCAGCGGGAGCTCGCGCCACGGTGCCGCGGCCGCCTGGTAGTCGTCGTACGCGGGCCACAGGGCCGTCAGGGCCTCCCAGTACGTCTCCCGCTCCACGGGCGTGGCCGTGCGCGCGGTCGCCCCGAAGGCGGCGGCGCCGACCTGGACGCGGACCTCGGCGTGGGCGGTGACGTTGTGGTACCAGGCGGGGTGGTCCGGGGCGCCGTAGGCCGCCGCCACCAGGATCAGGGAGCCGGTGTCGGCGTCCTCGGCGTAGATGAGGGGGGTACGGACGGTGCGGCCCGTCGCCCGGTCGACCGTGGTCAGGAGGAGGGTCGGGATCCCGTGCCAGAGGTGGCCGTCCGCGCCCGCCGTGGTGACGTACGCGCGGACGTGGTCGAGTCTCGGGCCGGGCAGCGGGTCCGTGGGGTGGTCCCAGTCCACAGCGAGTGCGTGCATGCGTCTTTACCTGTCCTTAGGGATTCGGCCCCCGGGCGGCTAACGAGCATTCATTGAATGTGGATGCGGTCCCCCGTACGTACGGTGAAGGCCCCGGCCCAGGGGTCTTCCCAGGGGTCGGGGCCGGGTGCCGACACATTGCGGCGGGTTACGGCAGGTTACGGCTACGGCAGGTAGCGCTCGATCACCTGCGGGCCCTCCTTCTCGATCAGCTTGCGTGCCTTCTCGACCCGCTCCGGAGTCGGGTCGTGGCCGGTCGCCATCACGAGGTCCTCGGGGTCGTACGGCCGGTTCCCGCCCGTGTGGAGCTGGTCCGACCGGGTCGGCTGGTCTTCCGGTTCACTGCCCATCGCGTACCTCCTCCGGTCCCCCCGGGTTCCCCCTGGCCCCATCCTCCGGCGCCGGCCCCATGAACGCACCTCGGGACCCGGTCAGGACACGGCCGCCCCCAGCGCCACCGCCCCGGCCAGCAGCCCGCATATCGAGAGGTTGACGGCCCTGTGCTCCCAGAAGACGGCGACGAACTCGCGGATCGTGGCGCTCGGCCAGAAATAGCGTGCCGTCGGCGATCCCAGGACCTGCCCGTTGACCCCGGCCTTGCGGGCCATCATCGCCGCCCGGAAGGCGTGGAAGTTGTTGGTGACCACCACGCACCGGTAGCCGGGATCGGCGGCCGTCATGATCTCCCGGCTGAACGCCATGTTCTCCTCGGTCGTGCGGGAGCGGTCCTCCAGCGTGACGTGCTCGGCCGGCACCCCCCGCTCGATCAGCCAGTCCGCCATGGCCCGAGCCTCCGCGACCTTCTCGTCCGAGCCCTTGCCGCCCGAGGTGAGCAGCACCGGCGGCCGTGAGCCGCGGGCCAGCTGGGCCTCGTAGATCTCCTGTCCCTTGCGCAGCCGCGAGGCCAGCAGCGGCGGCACCCGGTCGCCGCCGACCAGGCCGGAGCCCAGCATCACCACGTAGTCGACGTCGCCGCGCACCTTGATCCGCCCGTAGAGGAAGGCGTAGGCGAGGAAGCACATGAAGATGAAGGAGACGTAGGCGACGACCAGGACGAGGCCCACCACGACGGCGTCGACCAGCGGCGAGCCGAGCCGGCCGACGGTGGCGAGCAGCGCGATCATCCCGAAGATCCCGAGCCCGGCCAGCATCGACAGCAGGTTGGCCGGACTGCGGCCCTCCTTGCGGACCATGGTCACGCCGTTGGCCACGAGGAAGACGCCCAGCGCCAGGATGCCGAGGGCGGGTACGAGGAAGACGATCGCGAGGACGATCGAGCCCGCCCAGCCCGGCAGCCTGGTCACCTGGAGGAGCAGGGCGAACGAGAGGGTGATGAAGGTCAGGCCGAAGAGGACGGCGTTGCGGAAGAGGCGGCGGTCCTTTCGGACACTGAGGCACAAGGCGAGGAAAAACAGGGCGGCAAGGGCGAAGGCGACCATGCCGATCATCGTAGGTGTCGGATGGGCGTACGAAGAGGGGTTCGTCTGACCGACCGGCCGGCCAGGACGTCCGTGCGCCGGCCGTCCCGCATGACGAAACGGCCGTCGATCAGGACGTGCGGAATGCCGGTCGGCAGGACGCGCGGGTTCTCGTACGTGGACCCGGCCGCGACCGTGGCCGGATCGAAGAGGACCAGGTCGGCGCGGTGGCCCACGCGGACCAGCCCCCGGTCGGGCAGCCGCAGGCGCGCCGCCGGGCGGCCGGAGAGGTGCGCGACGCACTCCTCCAGGGAGAGCACGCCCAGCTCGCGGACGTAGCGGCCGAGGTAGTGGGGGAACGTGCCGTAGGCGCGCGGGTGCGGTTTCGCGCCCCGCAGGATGCCGTCCGAGCCCCCGGTGTGCGCGGGGTGGCGCATGATCGCGCGGACGTTCTCCTCGTGGCCGACGTGCTGGAGGACCGTCGGCGCGAGCCGGTCTCCGAGCAGCAGCCGCCGGGCGGTGTCCCAGCCGTCCAGGCGCGTGCCGACGTACCCGGAGAAGGCCGGGTCCGCCGTCCCCGAGATCTCGATCGTCGACCAGTCGACGGGCACCCCGTGGCAGCCGTCGGCCCCGGTGACCTCCAGCGCGTACCGGATCCGCTCCGCCGCGGCGTCGTCCCGCAGGCGGGCGAGGACCGCCTGCGGGCCGCCCTCGTTCGCCCAACTGGGCAGCAGGGCGACGAGCGTGGTGCAGCCGGGGGTGTAGGGGTAGCTGTCGAGGGTGATGTCGCAGCCCTCCGCGAGCGCCGCGTCGAGCAGGGCCAGCAGCTCGGGGGCGCGGCCCTCGTTCTCGGCGAAGTTCATGGTGGCGTGCGCGAGGTGCAGCGCGCAGCCGGCCTCCCGGGTGAGCCGGACCATCTCGGCGTAGGCGTCCAGCGCGCCGCGGCCGTACGAGCGGTGGTGCGGGCAGTAGTAGCCGCCGTACGAGGCCACCACCCGGCACAGCTCGGCGAGTTCGGCCCCGGAGGCGTACATGCCGGGGGTGTAGGTGAGGCCGGAGGACAGCCCGACGGCGCCCTGCGCGAGGCCGTCGGCGACCAGCTGCCGCATCCGGTCGAGCTCGGCGGGCGTGGCGGGGCGGTCGTCCCAGCCGAGGGCGTACGCGCGGACCGTGCCCTGGGGGACGAGGTAGGCGGCGTTCACCGCGATACCGCCGTCCAGCCGGTCGAGGTACTCGCCGACCGTGCGCCAGTCGAAGTCGACGTCGTCCCCGGAGCCGTTCCATCCGGCGATGGCGGCCCGCACCTCGCCGAGGGTGCGGTCGTCGGCGGGCGCGTACGACAGGCCGTCCTGGCCGAGGACTTCGAGGGTCACGCCCTGCGCGGCCTTCGCACTGTGGTCCGGGTCGCGGAGCAGGGCGAGGTCGCTGTGGGCGTGCATGTCGACGAAGCCGGGGGCCAGGGCCAGGCCGTACGCGTCGACGGTCCGGCGCCCGCCGGCCGGGATGCGGCCGATCTCGGCGATCCGGCCCTCGTGCACGCCGACGTCCGCGGTGTACGAGGGCCCGCCCGTGCCGTCGACGACGCGGGCCCCGCGGATGACCAGGTCCACGGCGGCGGGCCTAGAAGAAGGTGCGCACGTAGTCGGTGACGGTGCCGTCGGCCTCGACCACCGGGATCAGCGGCCACTTCTCGAAGATCGTGCAGGGGTGGGACATGCCGAGGGCCACCCAGTCGCCGACCTGGACGGCGTCGGCGGAGTCGGTCTCCAGCCAGGCGTGCTGGTCGGAGAGCTTGACCACGCGGACGCCGGCGGCGGGCCGCTCGGTCCCGGTGAGCGCGTCGCGGACCAGCTCGGCCTCGGGCAGGCCGAGGTCGTAGGCGATGTCGCGCTTGCCGGCGTTGACGAACGCCTGCGTGGGGGAGGGCCGGGAGACGACCTGGGTCCAGAGGCGGAACGCGGGGCGCAGGCCGCCCTCTTCGGGGTGGCGGTTGAAGGGGGTGAGGTGGGTGTACCAGCCGTGGTCGTGCGAGACGTACGCGCCGGAGCGCAGCAGCCGCAGGACCGGGCGGGAGAGCTCGGGGATCTCGGCGAAGACGTCGGCGACGGCGTCGAACCAGGAGGAGCCGCCGGCGCTGACGACGATCTCGTCGAGGTCCGGGGCGAACCGGCCGGCCTTGTCGAACTCGACGGCGAGGGAGGTGAGGCGGCGCAGGTACGCGTGCACGCGGGCCGGGTCGGCGTCGGGGACCTCGGCCTCGTAGCCGGCGACGCCGACCAGGCGCAGGGTGTCGGTGGCCGCGACGGCGTCGGCGACGGCGCGGCAGTCGTCGTCGGTACGGGCTCCCGTACGGGCTCCTTCGCCGGCGCCGAGTTCGACGACGACGTCGATGCGGGCGGGGGCCTCGTGCAGGGCGCGGTCCATGAGCTGGACCCCGCGCACGGAGTCGACGTAGCAGACGAAGCGGAAGCCGGGGTCGGCGGCGAGCTCGGCCGCGACCCAGCGCAGGGCGGCGGGGTCGACGAGCTCGTTGGCGAGGAAGATCCGCTGGATGCCGAAGGCGCGGTAGACGCGGGCCTGGTGGGGGACGGCGGCGGTGATGCCCCACGCGCCGTGCTCCAGCTGGCGGCGGAAGAGCTGCGGGGCCATGCAGGTCTTGCCGTGGGGCGCGAAGGCGAGGGAGTGGCGGGCGGCGTAGGTGCCGAGGGCGGTGAGGTTGTGCTCCAGCGCGTCGGCGTCGAGGGTGAGGACGGGGGTGGTGAACCCGCCGGTGTAGAGGTCGCGTCGCTGGCCGGCGAGCCGGCCGACGGTCAGGCCGGCGGTCTGGGCGTCAGGCGGGAGCCCTTTGAACCGGTGGTCGACCGGTTCGTCGGCGAGTTCCTGGACGGGGTCGCTGGCCATGCGGGTGCCTCCGGTTGCATTGTGTGCAATGGTCGTTGCGTGTGCCGCTGCATGCTGTCTAACATCCCGGGTGACGGCGGGTCAACGCCGGTGCCGCCCGGCCTCCTGGGGCTCCGCCCCAGACCCCGCTCCTCAAACGCCGGCGGGGCTGGATTTGCCTGGCCTCGGCCCGCAGGTGCGCGTCAGCGCAACCTTGCGCCCAGGCGGGCTGGGTTGCCCGCAGGGCAACTCCAGCCCCGCCGGCGTTTGAGGCGCGGGTCTGGGTGGAGCCCAGGAACCGGCGGAGCCGGTTCGGTGGTGACGGGACGAGGGGACGAGGATGAGTCAGTCCGTGGAACGGGCGCTCGCGGTGTTGCCGCTGCTCGCGAAGGGCCCAGCCGGGCTCGGCGCGGTCGCCGACGCGCTCGGCGTGCACAAGAGCACCGCCCTGCGGCTCCTGCGCACCCTCGACCAGCACGGTTTCGTGTACCGGCAGGCCGACGGACGCTACCGGCTCGGGGCGGCCCTGTTCGCGCTGGCCGCGGAAGCCATCGAGAACCTCGACGTCCGCGAGGTCGCGCACCCCCACCTCGTCGCGCTGAACAAGGCCACCGGCCACACCGTGCACCTCGCCCTGCACCAGGACGACGAGGTCGTGTACGTCGACAAGGTCGACAGCCGCTACCCCGTCCGCATGTACTCCCGCATCGGCAAGCCCGTCCCCCTCACCGTCGCGGCGGTCGCGAAACTGCTCCTCGCCGACCTCCCGGAGGGCGAGCGCCGGGAGCTCGCCGAGCGGATCGAGTACCCCCGCTACACCGCCCGCTCCACCCCCGGCCCGGCCGCGTTCCTCCGCGAGCTGGAGCTCGTACGGGAGCAGGGCTGGGCCACCGATCTCGGCGGGCACGAGGAGTCCATCAACTGCCTCGGCGCGCCCGTGCACGGGCCCGACGGGCGGGTCGTCGCCGCGCTGTCGGTATCCGCGCCGAGCGTGGTCGTCACCGCCGAGGGGCTCCTCGAACTGCTGCCCCTGGTGCTGCGCACCGCCCGTTGCATCAGCCAGGACTATTCCGGAACTGCCCGACAGGAGAAGGCATGAGCGAAAAGACCGGCATCACCCCCGGCACCCACACCACCCCGCCCGCGAGGTTCTCGCACGGCGTCCGCAAGGGGAACATCCTCCAGGTCGCCGGCCAGGTCGGCTTCCTCCCGCACGTGGACGGGCAGCCGCCCACCCCCGCCGGGCCGACCCTGCGCGAGCAGACCCTCCAGACGCTGGAGAACGTCCGCTCCGTGCTGGAGGCCGGCGGCGCCGGCTGGGACGACGTCATGATGATCCGGGTGTACCTGACGGACGCCGGGCACTTCGGCGAGATGAACGAGATCTACGACGCGTACTTCGAGGAGGCGGGGCTCAAGGAGGCTCCCGCCGCCCGCACCACCGTCTACGTGGGTCTGCCGGCCGGGCTGCTCATCGAGATCGACGCCCTGGCGGTTCTCGGATAGCGCACGCGGAAGGGCGCCCCCCGGGCGGTGGGGCGCCCCCGGCCCGGTCCGCGCCTACGCGCAGTACTGGGCTTCCTTGCCGATCGAGCGGTACATGCAGTCCGCGTTCTCCAGCAGCTGGAGCACCGCCTCGCGGTTGCGCGCGGTCTCGCGGTCGATCACCTCGTCCGGCGGGTAGAAGCCGCCGCTGCCCGAGCTCGCCGGGTACATCTCGAAGGTGTAGGCGAAGATCTTCTGCGTGCCCCACAGCCAGTCGTCGATCGTGCCGTCCGTGATGTACAGGTCGCTCGACTGCTCCGGCGTGTAGCCGTTGCTGGCCGCCATGCTCGTGCCGATCTTCTTGTACACGGCGAGGTCGTCCGCCGTCAGACCGGGCGCGGTGTCGTTGTACGTGTACCCGAAGGGCCAGAGGACCAGCTCGCTGTACGTGTGGAAGTCGATGGCGGCGGTGATCTGCTGCTTGCCGCCGACCACCCGGCTGCGTACGAAGTCCGAGACCACCTTCACCTCGGGCGCCGACTCGGCGGCCGATCCCCGGTAGGTCTCGGAGCTCTTGCTGCTGCTGGAGCCGCCGCAGCAGCCCCACTTGTAGTTCCAGTTCCGGTTCTCGTCGGTGCCGACGTAGGAGGAGCCGGTGTTGGGCTGGCGGTTCTTGCGCCAGGAGCGGTAGGAGCCGGTGGCGATGTCGTACTCGCCGCCGTCCGGGTTGAGGTCGGGGATGATCCAGATCTCGCGGCCGTTGACCATGTTGGTGACCCGGGAGTCGGTGCCGTACTTGGAGCCGAACTCCTTGAGCAGGTAGAGGGCCATTTCGACGGTCAGGTGTTCGCGGGCGTGCTGGTGGGCCGTGAAGAGGACCTCGGGCTCGGCCTCGTCCGTCGCGACGTTGTCGCTGATCTTGATCGCGATGAGGTCGCGGCCCTGGTACGACTTGCCGATCACCCTCTTGCTCATGATCCCGGGGTACTGGGCGATCCGCTGGTCGATCTCCGTGTTGGCCTCGGCGTAGTTGTGGTACTTGGAGTCCGCCGAGGGGAAGTCCATCGTGCCGGCGGCGACCCCGGGCAGGGAGCGCTCCGGCGGACCGGACAGTGCGGTGAGCCGGTAGCCGAGCTCGCGCAGCTTCCTGGCCTGCATGGTGTCGGCGCTGACGACGACCGAGCGGGCGTCGACCTCGTCGATCGAGACGCCGGTGCGCAGCAGGGCGGTGCGCTCGGTCGGTGTGGACGGGCCCTGGATCTCGTACTGGACGATCGCCTCGTCCTGGGTGGCGGTGGACGGAGTGGGTGGTGGTGATGCCGTCGCGCTCATGCCGTAGGCGGGTGCGCCGAGCGCGAGCGCCAGCAGGGCCGCCGTGACGGCGGCCCTCCGGCGGGTGTGGAGCCGCATGCGTTCTCCTGGGTGGGGAGTGTGGGGGTAGCCGTGCGGACGCGCACAGCGTGCTCTCGTGGCATGTTCAGGTCAAGAACCCCGGGCGTTTCCCGGACCCGAATCAGCCATCCGGTCGGCCGCGCCGTCGGCCGCCCGGTCGGCCGCCCGGTCGGCCGCCCGGTCGGCCACCCCCACACCTACCGCCTACGGCAGCCCGTGGACCTTGGGACCCACCGCGTTGGACCAGGCATTACCCGCCTTGGCGTCCCAGTTGGTCGACCAGGTCATCGCGCCGCGCAGCCCCGGGTAGGTCTTCGACGGCTTGAAGGATCCGCAGCCCGTGCCCCTGGTCAGGCAGTCGAGGGCGTTGTTGACGACGGTCGGGGAGACGTAGCCGCTGCCCGCGCCGCTGGGGGAGGCCGGGACGCCGATGCCCACCTGGGAGGGGTCGAGGCCGCCCTCCAGCTGGATGCAGGCCAGCGCGGTGAGGAAGTCCACCGAGCCCTGGGAGTAGACCTTCCCGTCGCAGCCGTTCATCGAGCCGCTGTTGTAGTACTGCATGTTGACGACGGTGAGGATGTCCTTGATGTTCAGCGCCGTCTTGAAGTAGCCGCCCTGCGTGGACTGCATGTCGATGGTCTGCGGGGCCATGGTGATGACCAGGGAGGGGCCGGCCTTCGCCGACAGGGCGCGCAGGGCCTGGGTCATGTAGGTCGGGTTGAGGCCGTTCTCCAGGTCGATGTCGATGCCGGAGAAGCCGTACTCCTGCATCAGCGCGTACGCCGAATTCGCGAGGTTGGCCGCGGAGGCGGAGTCGCCCACCGAGATGGTGCCCTTCTCGCCGCCGATGGAGAGGATGACCGACTTGCCGGCCGCCTTCTTCGCGGCGATGTCCGCCTTGAACTGGGCCACGGTGTAGCCGCCGAGCCCGGCCGAGTCGAGGTTGAAGGCGATGGCGCCCGGCGTGGTGGTGGCGTCGGCGAAGGAGACGGCGATGATGTCGTACTGGGCGGAGACGTCGGAGATCTTCTGGACGGTCGCGCCGTTGTTGAAGTTCTGCCAGTAGCCGGTCAGCGCGTGCCTGGGGACGCCCGGGTTCGGGTTCGGGCCGCCGCCCCCGGTCGTGGTCCCGGTCACCGGGGCGGACTTCGGGCCCTCGCCCGCCGCGTTGTAGGCGCTCACCTGGAAGGAGTACGAGGTGGAGGCGGCGAGTCCGGTGATCTGGGCGGAGGCGGCCGTCACGGTCTGGACGCGGACGCCGTCCTGATACACGTAATAGCCGGTGGCCCCGCTGACCGCGTTCCACGAAAGGGTGAGCCCGTTCGCGCTCTGGCCGGAAACGGCGGTCCCGGCCGGGGCGCCGGGGACGCTCGGGCCGGGGTCGGTGCCCCCGCCGCCGTCCGGGCCGAAGACGCTGAACTCGTCCACGACGTAGGCCGGCTGGCCGTACCAGCCGTGCGTGTAGACGGTGACCTGGGTGGTGCCGGGGCCGGTGGTGAAGGTGGTGGAGAGCTTCTGCCAGCCGCCGCCCGAGCCGGGGGTCCAGGTGGAGACGTCCTGGGTGCCGGTCCCGGTCGCGCCGAGGTAGACGTAACTGCCCTGGACCTGCGTGCTCAGCGTGTAGGTCGAGTTCGGCTTGACCGTGACGGTCTGGCTGCAGCGGGCGTTGTCGGAGCCCGCCGGGGTGCCCTTGAGGGCGGCGGCCCCTGCGTAGACGGGCGAGGAGACGACGGCGCCGCTGCCTCCCGTACAGGACCAGTTGGCGAGGCCGGACTCGAAGCCTCCGTTACGGGCGACGTTGACGTCGGCGGCCTGTGCGGTACCGGTGGCGAGGGCGGTGAGGCCGCCGGCGGCGAGGGTGGCGGCACCCAGAAGGGCGAGGGAGCGTATGCGGTTCACGTGGGCTCCGGTGGGGGGAGGGAGGGGTGGGGAGGAGGAGCTGAGGGCAAGTGGGGTGCCCGTGGGCCAAGTTGGTCCAGACCAATCCTCGTGTCAATACCCTTTGCGATATGGCTTGAACTGATCGGCCGTCCGATCCTGCTTGTACGGGTTTCCGATCACCTGTGACATGTGCTGGCGGCACGGGAATTCCCAAGGCCCTGCCCTGCCAGGGGCGACGCGGATATGGTGCTGAGGCAAGGGGGACGCGCGGCGATCGTTTGCGGTCGCGCAGGGGTGAGTACGGGGTGAACAGGGGGATTCGCGTGCCGACCGCCATTGCCGTCACCAGCGCCGACCTGGTGCTGCCGGCCCCCGACCGGCACACGCCCGGGGCCGCAGTCCTGCACCCGCCGGGCCGGCTCGCCCTGGAAGGCGCCCTCGCCGAGGCCGCCGCCCTGCTGGAGCGCCACGGCCACCTCGTGGTCCTCGTACCGCCCTGGCTGCCCGCGGCCACCGTCCAGCGGCTGCACACCGTACGGGCCATCCTGGAAACCGACCGGATCGCGCTCCTCGGCATCGATCTGCCGCCCCTGGGCCTCGCCCTGCTGGTACGTCAGCTGCGCCAGCTCAGCGTCTGCGACTTCAGCCCCGGAGTCATCGCCTCCGCCGCCCGGCTGCTCTCGCACTACATCTACGCGGGCGCCCTGCTGGGCTCGGTCGCCAAACTCGACCGGATCCCGGTCGGGCTGAAGGCGCACGCCAGGTCCTGGTCGCCGAGCGCGCAGTTCGCCGTACTGGCCCACCCGAAGCCGCACCTCGCCCGGCTGGGCGCGTCGGGGGGCCGGGGAGCGGGTAAGGCCGGGGGAGCGGCGGGCTCCGGGGTGCTGCCGGCCGGGCCCGCGTTCGCCACCCACCTCACCTTCGCCCGCGGCCAGCTCGCCTCCGACTGGGTGACGGCCGAACTCGCCCCCGCCTGGCAGGTGCAGGGCGTCATGGAGAACCCGCTGCCCGCCGACTCCCCGGGCTGGTGGGGCACCCCGAAGCTGGTCGAGTTCGCCGCCGCCATCCCGGACCTGTCCGTCCTCTACCAGCTCGTCGCCTCGGTCCGCCGCGAGGAGTGCCGCTGGTGCGGCTTCGAACTCATCGGCGACCGCTGCGGCTTCTGCGCCGCGCCGCTCCAGAGCCAGAACCCGGGCCCGAGCCCGAGCCCGACCGCGAGCCAGACCCTGACCGCATCGAACGAACGAAGAACGGCGAGGTAGTACGGCCATGAACTCACGCCAGCGCCGCGGCGTCATCCTGCTGCTCCTGTCGGTCCTGTGCGCCCTCGGGGCCTTCGCCGGGGTCCTCGTGGTCATAGGCGACGTCAACTCCAAGGTCGGTTCCGAGGTCGTCGCCTACCGGGCGAAGGGCGACATCGCCCCCTACAGCCCGCTCGCGGCGGGCCAGTTCGAGGAGGTCAGGATCCCGAAGCGGTGGCTGTCCGCGACCGCCGTCACCGACCTCGGCGCGCTCAAGGACAAGATCGCGCTGACCACCCTGAAGAAGGGCTCGCTGCTCCAGGCGGACATGTTCGTCGACCGGCCGCAGCTCCAGCCCGGGGAGCAGGAGATCGCCATCATGATCGACGCGGCGACCGGCGTGGCGGGCAAGATCACCTCCGGCGCCAAGGTCAACATCATCGCCACCTTCAAGGGCGCCAAGGACGGCGACCCCTCGCGCTCCGTGATCATCGTGCCCAACGCCCGGGTCCTGGGCGTCGGCAAGCTCACCCCCCTCGACAAGGACAGCGACAAGAAGGGCCCTGCCCAGGCCGTCCCGATCACCTTCGCCCTGAACACCAAGGACACCCAGCGCGTCGCCTACGCCGAGTCCTTCGCGGAGCACGTACGCCTGGCCCTGGTGGCCCCCGGCACCGACTCGGCGCCCGGCGCGGGCGACCGTACGTACACCCTCGACGGCGACAAGTGAGGCCGGCCGGATGACCACCCGAATCCTCCCCGCGGCCGGCGACCCGGACGCCGCGCGCGCCATCGCGACCCTCATCGGCCAGCTCCCGTCCGCCGAACCGGCCGTCCCCGTCCCCGACTCCACGACGCTGCTGGACACCCTGGCCCGCCTGGCCGCCGACTCCGTCGACGAACTGCCCGAGGTCGTCCTCGTCCACGAGCGGATCGGCCCGGTGCCGGCCCTGGAACTCATCCGCGAGGTCGCCCTCCGCTTTCCGGCGGTCGGTGTCGTCCTCATCTCCTCGGACGCCGGCCCCGCACTCTTCTCCGCCGCGATGGACTCCGGCGCACGCGGCCTGATCGGCCTGCCGCTCTCCTACGAGGAACTCGCCGCGCGGGTGCAGGCCGCCGCCCAGTGGGCCGTGGGCGTACGCCGCCACCTCGGGCGGGGAGCGGCGACCGACGTCTTCACCGGGCCCGGCGGGCGGGTCGTCACCGTCACCGGGGCCAAGGGCGGCGTCGGCACCACCTTCACCGCCGTCCAGTTCGCGCTGGCCGCGGCCGCCTCGGGACGGCGTACCGCACTGGTCGACATGGACCTCCAGGCAGGCGACGTCGGCTCGTACCTCGACGTGCAGTTCCGGCGCTCGATCGCCGACCTCGCCGGGATCCAGGACATCTCCCCGCGGGTCCTCCAGGACGCGGTCTACGAGGACCGCACCGGGCTGGCGCTGCTGCTGGCCCCCGCGGACGGCGAACGCGGCGAGGAGGTCGACGACCGGGCCGCCCGGCACATCGTCGGCGCCCTGCGCAGCCGCTACGAGATCGTCGTCGTCGACTGCGGGACCCAGGTGACGGGCGCGACCGCGACCACCGTGGAGATGGCGGACGTGGCGGTGCTGGTCACCACGCCCGACGTCGTCGCGGTACGGGCGGCGAAGCGGATGGTCCGCATGTGGGAGCGGCTCCAGGTGCGCAAGGCGGAGGACACCGCGATGGTCGTCAACCGCTGGAGCAAGCACACCGAGATACAGCCCGCCCTGATCGAGAAGATCACCAAGACCCGCGCCACCCGCACCCCGGTCCCGGCCGCCTTCAAGGAACTCCAGGGGGTGGTGGATGCCGGCCGGGTCCAGGACCTGGACAACCGCTCCACGGTCAAGCAGGCCCTGTGGACCCTGGCGGGCGAACTCGGCCTCCTCTCCGCCGCGGAGGACCCCGCACCGGCGGCGGCACCGGGCGCGACCCTCGCGGTCCGCGCCTCGGGCCCGGTGGCCCGCCTGCGGCGCGGCCGGGAGGGCTGAGGGATGCGGCGCCCCTGCCGGGGGGACCGGGGCCAGCTGGCGATCGAGTTCGCCGGCACGGTCCCGCTGATCCTGCTGCTCGTGGCGGCGGTGTGGGAGTGCGTCCTGATCGGGTACGCGTTCTCCCTGGCGGGCAACGCGGCCGATGAGGGGGCGCGGGCGGGGGCGGTGGGCCGCTCCTGCGAGGACGCGGCCAGGAAGCACGTCGGCACCGCGTGGACCATGGGCGTCACGTGCGGCACGTCGGGCGAGGTCTACACGGCGACCGTCCGCCTCAACCTCCCGGTCCTCTTCCCCGGCCTCGACATCGGTGTCCCCATCGAAGGCACCGGCGGCTCCTCGAAGGAGGACGAGTGACATGGACCGGCAGCGGAAGGAACGGAAGGACCGGGACAGGGACCGGGACCGGGACAGGGACCGGGGCCAGGCGACTCTGGAGTACCTCGCCTTCGTCCCCGTCCTGCTCCTCGTCGCACTCTGCGGGATCCAGCTCGGCTGGGCCGCGTACGTCACCCAGCAGGCGCAGACCGCGGCCCGTACGGCGGCGCGCGTAGAGGCACGCAAGCCGGGGGACGGAGATGCGGCGGGCCGGCTCGCCATCAGGGAGAGCCTGAGGGCGGGCGCGGAGATCGACATATCGAAGCCCGGCGACGCGGTCACGGTGACCGTCAGCATCCCGATCAGATCCATCGTGCCCGGCGTGGACGACAAGACCGTCACGCGCACGGCCACCATGCCCAACGACGACCCCGACGCCGACCCGGAGGGACCCTGACCATGAGCCTGCGTTCCCGGGTCAACACCCCGGACGACCACCACAGCCCCCGCGAGGACGGCCGGCTGGTCTCCTCCTACCGCGCCAAGCTGCTGGAGGAGATCGACCTCGCCGAGATGTCCGCGCTCGCACCCGCCGAGCGCCGGGCCCGCCTGGAGCGGGTGCTCGGCCACATCATCAGCCGCGAAGGGCCCGTCCTCTCCACCGTCGAGCGCGCCCAGCTGATCCGCCGCGTCGTCGACGAGGCCCTCGGGCTCGGCGTGCTCGAACCGCTCCTCGAAGACGCGTCCATCTCCGAGATCATGGTGAACGGCCCCGACCAGATCTTCGTCGAGCGGGCCGGCCGCGTGGAGCAGCTCCCCCTGCGCTTCGCCTCGCACGAGCAGCTGATGCAGACCATCGAGCGCATCGTCTCCACCGTCAACCGGCGCGTGGACGAGGCCAATCCGATGGTCGACGCCCGCCTGCCCAGCGGTGAGCGCGTCAACGTCATCATCCCACCGCTCTCCCTGACCGGCGCCACGCTCACCATCCGCCGCTTCCCGCGCGCCTTCACCCTGCACGAGATGATCACGCTCGGCTCACTGGACGAGCAGATGCTCCTGCTGCTGTCCGGGCTGGTCGCCGCGAAGATGAACCTGATCGTCTCCGGCGCCACCGGCACCGGCAAGACCACCCTCCTCAACGCCCTCTCCGGCCTGATCCCGGAGGGCGAACGCATCATCACCATCGAGGACTCCGCCGAGCTCCAGCTTCAGCAGGCGCACGTCATCCGCCTCGAATCCCGCCCGGCGAACGTCGAGGGCAAGGGGCAGATCACCATCCGCGACCTCGTACGCAACTCCCTGCGCATGCGGCCCGACCGCATCATCGTCGGCGAGGTCCGCGGCGGGGAGACCCTCGACATGCTCCAGGCGATGTCCACCGGCCACGACGGCTCGCTCGCCACCGTCCACGCCAACAGCTCCTCGGACGCCCTGATGCGCCTGCAGACCCTCGCCTCCATGTCGGAGGTCGAGATCCCCTTCGAGGCGCTCCAGGACCAGATCAACAGCGCCGTCAACATCATCGTCCAGCTCACCCGCTTCGGTGACGGCTCGCGCCGCATCACGGAGATCTCCGTCCTCGAATCGCACGGCCGCGAGCCCTTCCGCATCACCACGGTCTGCCGGTTCGTCGCGCAGCCGATGGGCGCGGACGGGCGGGTGTACGGGCACTTCGCGTACTACCCGCTGCCGCGCCGGATCGCGGAGCGCCTCTACATGAGCAACCAGCCGATCCCGCAGGCCTTCGGGGTCGCGCTGCCGGACGCCGCGGCGGCCGCAGACCCCCTCACGGGCCCGCTCCCGAACCACCCGACCCACCCGACCGATCCCCTCGCCGCCCGCATCACCCGGACCGCCCTGTGAACCCACTGATCCTCCTCACCCTCGGCGCCACCCTGCTGGCCTGCGTCTTCGTGGTCGTCGGCCTCCAGGCGTACGCGGCCGGCCGGGCCCAGCGCGCCGCCCTCATCGAACGCCTCTCGGCGAGCGCGGTACCGGAGCCCCCGGGCCGGGTGCGCCGCTTCCGGGAGATCGACCGGCGCCTGCGCAAGACCGCCCTGGGCCGCCGCATCGAGATCAAGCTCGCGGTGACCGGCCTGGACCTGACCGTGGGCGAGTTCTTCGTCTACATGGTGGCCGCCGTCACCGGCACATGGCTGATCGCGGCCTCCTTCCTGGCCCCCTTCTTCGGGCCGGTCGCAGGGCTGCTCGGCCTGTGGGCGGCGAACGCGTTCCTCAACTGGCAGCGGGCGCGCCGCACCGAGCGGTTCATCAACCAGCTCCCCGACCTCGCCCGCATCCTCGCCAACGCCACCCAGGCCGGGCTGGCCCTCCGTACGGCCATCGGCATGGCGGCCGAGGAGCTGGAGGCGCCCGCGGGCGAGGAACTGGCGCGGGTCGCCGACCGGCTGGCCGTCGGCCACTCCATGGAAGAGGCCCTGGGCGAGATCGCCGAACGCCTCCCGTCACGGGAACTGGTCGTCCTGGTCACCACCCTCGTCCTGTCCTCCCGGGCGGGCGGCGCGATCGTCGGCAGCCTGCGGAACCTGACCGTCACCCTGGAACAGCGCAAGGAGACGCGGCGCGAGATCCGCACCCAGCTGTCCCAGGTCACGGTCACGGCGTACCTGGTCCCGGTGATGGGCGTCGGGTCCCTCCTCCTCGTGGACACGCTGATGCCGGGCGCCCTGGACCGGATGACCGGCTCGGTCATCGGGCAGACCGCCGTCCTGATCGCCCTCGGGCTCTTCGCGCTCGGCTTCGTCTTCATCCGCCGCCTGTCCAAGATCGACGTCTGAGGAGGCGGGGAAGATGATCGCTCTGCTCCTTGCCCTGGCCGCGGGCCTCGCGGTCCTCGGCGCCTTCCACGGCATCCGCCTCTTCCGCGCCGAGGTCAAACTCCCGACCGACCTGGCGCTGGCCCTCGAAGTCGGCGCGACCCGTACGACCGTGGTGGGCTCGCTCGTCGACCGCGCGGGCATCCGCTACGCCCCGCTGATACTGCGCCTGATGGGCCCCGACCGAGTCGCCCGCAAGCGCCGCCAGATCGACACGGCCGGCAACCCGTCGGGCCTCACGATCGACCGCTACGCCGCCCGGCGTGCCGTCTACGCCTTCCTGGGCGGCCTGGGCGCCTTCTCCATGCTCCTGAACGGACAGGTGATCCTGGCCCTCCTGATGGTCGCCTTCGGCTTCTTCTGGATCGAGGTCGGCCTGTGGTCCGCCATCCGGATCCGCCGCGACCACATCGAGCGGACCCTGCCGGACTTCCTGGACGTACTGGCGGTCGTGGTGAGTGCCGGGCTGGGCTTCCGTCCGGCGCTGGAGCGGGTGGCGGACAAGTACGAGGGCCCCTGGTCGGACGAAATCCGCATCACCCTGCAACAGATGGCGATGGGCGTCAGCCGCCGCCAGGCCTTCGACGAGCTGCGGCGCCGCAACGACTCGGAGCAGGTCGCGCAGTTCGTGACGGCACTCCAGCAGGGCGAGGAACTGGGCTCACCCATCGTCGAAACCCTGATCGCGATCGCGGAGGACATGCGCCGCACGGACGCCCAGAACGCCCGCCGCCGGGCGGCCCGCGCCGTCCCGAGGGCGACGCTCGCGGTGACGATGTTCATGCTCCCGGGAACGATGATCCTCCTGATCGGCGGCTTCGTGTACGGCGCGAACGTCGACTTCGGCGCCCTCCTCGGGGGCAACTGACCCATGCCCCCAACACCCCCGACCACCGCCACACAGGACCCCGCCGCCGGAGCGGGCGTGAACCCGGCGGCGGTGCCGCGCCTTTCAGCCCCGCCGGCGTTTGAGGCGCGGGTCCGGGCGGAGCCCGGGAGCGGCCCGGAGGGCGCTCCTGCCCCGGTCCCCGCCGCGGGGCCGTCCGGGCCGGGCCCGACCCCGGCGGCGGCGCCGCGCCTTTCAGCCCCGCCGGCGTTTGAGGCGCGGGTGCGGGCGGAGCCCGGGAGCCGCCCGCAGGGCGCTCTCCCCCCGGCCCCGCCGGGGCGTGAGGCGCGGGTCGCGGCGGAGCCCGGGGGCACCCCGCACGGCACCCACACCGCCACGCTCCGACTGCAGGCGAACGCCCTCCAGGCCCTGTGCCGCCAAGCCTGCGCCTTCCGCATGGTGATGACCGCCCTCGGCACCCCCCTGGCCCTCGGCCGCACCGCCCCCGGCGTCCCCACGTACCTCGTCGCGTGCGCCGTCGTCCTCACCTTCATGCTCTCGTACGTCCTGTTCCGCGACTGGCCCCGCTTCGGCCCCCTGCTCCTGCGCCACCGCTGGCTCCTCGCCGTGGACACGGCCGCCACCGGCCTGCTCCTGGCCACGGCCACCCCCGCCTCCCCCCTCGGCTTCGTCGCCGTCTGCACGCCCCTGCTCGCCGGCCTCGTCTACGGCTGGCGCGGCTCGGCGGTCTACGCGGCCGTCCAGGCCTGCGCGGTGACGGCCCTGGGCGCCGCGTCCCCCGCGGCCCTGATGCTGGCGCTGCTCTGCCTCCTCGCCGGCGCGGCCGGATCCTGCCTACGGGACCTCCTGCTCCGCTTCGGCGCGGCCAGGGCCCGGCTGGCGGCAGCCGAGGCCGCCCGGGCCGAACGCGACCACCTGGCCCGCGAGATGCACGACTCGGTGTCGAAGACCCTGCACGGCCTGGCACTGGCCGCGGACGCCCTGTCCCGCACCACCGACCCGGAGACGATCCGCCGCCACGCCGACCTGATCGCCGACGCGGCCCGCCGAGCGGCGACGGAATCCCGCGAGCTCCTGACGGACCTCCGCCGAGACCCGGCCGCGAACGCGCCCGGCGTCTGCCTGCTCGCCGAACTCCAGGCCCGCATCGCCACCTCGCCCGTCACCGCCGAGCTGCGGGTGTCCGACGACCTGCCGCTCCTGCCCACTCCCCTGGCCCGCCACCTCGTGGCGATCGCCTCGGAGGCCCTGGAAAACGCCCACCGTCATGCGCGGGGCTCCGGCCAGATCACGGTGGAGGCCCGGACCGACGACTCCCACCTCCACCTGACGGTCGAAGACGACGGCCGTGGCCTGCCCGCGGAGCCCCCCGCCGCGGGCCACTTCGGCCTTCTGGGCATGAGGGAACGCGCAGCCGCGATCGGCGCCGCCTTCCGCATCGGCCCCCGCCCGGAGGGACAAGGCACCCACGTCCACCTCGCCCTCCCCCTGTCCGCCCTCGCGGAACTCGCGGAAGGAGGCCGGTGATGGCGCCCCTGCGCGTCCTGATCGCCGACGACAACCCGGTCGTCCGCGCGGGCCTCTCGGCCCTTCTGACCACCACCCCCGACATAGAGGTGGCGGCCTGCGCCTCGGACGGCCGCGAGGCCCTCCACCTGACCCGCCTGCACACCCCCGACGTGATCCTGCTGGACGTCCGCATGCCGGGCGTCGACGGCATCTCGGCCCTGCCGCACCTGGTCCAACTGGCCCCGGTCCTGATGCTGACGTACAGCCAGGAGACGGAGATCGTCCGCGAGGCCCTGCTGCTGGGCGCGGGCGGCTACCTCGTCCACGGCGAATTCACGCCAGACCACCTCGTCGCGGCCGTACGTGATGTACGGGCGGGACGGGCACATTTCAGCCCGACGGCGGCGACCGCCGTACTCGCGGAACTCCGAACCTCTTCGCATCCGCAACGAACTGTGGCACAGTCTTCAGAGCGCTACCGTCCCAACCGTCTTGAATTCGGGCTGAGTTCACGCGAGGAGGAGGTCATGGATCTCATCGCGACCGGGATGAGCAACCAGCAGATCGCGGCCACCTGCTTCATCAGTGAGAAGACCGTCAAGAACCACATCAACCGCATCTTCGCCAAGCTCCAGAGCGCGACGCGGAGCGAGGCGATAGCGCGTTGGCTGGGAACCACCCGTCCAGGGGTGACCGGTCATGGGTAGACGGAGTGCGCAGTGGGTCCGTAATTGGGTCCCGGGACCCTTTGCAACTGCTGGTGTTCGGCCGTACCGTCCGCGAATCGACTACGGCGCCGGCCCTGGAGGGGACCACCATGCAGAAGCCCAAGCTGCTCAAGGCGATCGTCGAACGGCAGAACCGGCTGCGGGGGCGTCGGGGCGGGGACGAGGGCCAGACGGTCTTCGAGTACCTGGGGATCATCGTCATCATCGTGCTGATCATCGGGGCGATCGTGGGGTCGGGGCTCGCGGCAGCCATTGCAGCTGCCATCGGGCAGGCCTTGGCGGACATCACGGCCAACTGATGGTCGGAGCGCGGGCGCGCGATCGAGGGCAGGCCTTCCCCATCTACATCGTGGTGGTGACAGGCCTGCTCTTTGCCGCGTTCGCCTTCGTCGTCGTCGGAATGGCAGGCGCCAACCGCAGCGAGGCGCAAGGGGCTGCCGACGCGGCAGCGCTCGCGGCCGCCCGTGAGGTGAGGGACAAGGCGTTCCTGGGTACGGACCTCCTGGTTCTCACGGAGGGAGACTGGGAGGAGATCCTGCGGGGGGATCGCCTCGGGGCGCATACGGGCTGTGGGAAGGCCGAGGACTTCGCCACGTTGAACGATGCCACGGCGACGACCTGCCAAGCAGACGGCCTGTCGTTCACCGTTACGACGGCCAACCAGGACGGCGTCGGAAAGTCGGTGATCCCCGGCACCGAGAGCGTGAAGGCCAACGCCACGGCGAAGGCCGTGATCGAACCTCGCTGCACATTGAAGGTTGGGCCCAGCCCCACTCCAACGCCGACACCGTCCCCGACGCCCTCGCCTGGGGGAGGCGCCCCGGCGCCGCCCGCCAGCATCACCTTCCGATGCAAGGGGGCTGCGGTGGACCCGTTGGACCCTGCACATCCACCCTCGTTGACCAGCCTGGCGCGGCAGCTCTTCACCGTGCGGCTGACCGACTGACAGCGAACTTAGAGACAAGGAAACGGCGTACATGAGCATTCGGCAGAAGGTGGAGGTCCGCGGGGGAGCGGCCGTTGCGCTTGCGGCGGTCTTGGCCCTCACGTTGGCTGGATGCGGCGGCGATGAGAAGCCGAAGGAGCCAGAGAAGCCGTCCACTTCGCAGAGTCAGCCAGGCAACCCAAATAAGGCAGCGCCAACGGGGGCTGACAGCGCAGCGCCGACTCAGGTGATTGCGACAATGCAAGGGCAATCGGGCATGGTTCTAGAGATAAATTTGGCCGAGAGGGACCAGGACGGCTATCTCACCGTTAGCGGCCGCATCAAGAACACCGGCTCAACCGCCTTCGGGGCGACAGCCCCATGGCGTGGAGATGAGAAGAATGCTAGCCCTGGGTCTGTTGCCGGAGCCACACTTGTCGACAACCAGACTAAGAAGCGCCATTACGTCGTACGCGACACGGAGGGGCGGTGCGCATGCACCACCGGTCTCCTGGTGATCAAGGCTGGTGATTCGCTTCCCTTCTTCGCGCAGTTCCCCGCGCCCCCTGCCACCACGACTGAAGTTGTCTTCGGGCTGCCCACTTTTGGCGCCGCCCCCATCAAGATCACCGGGTGAGCCATGACCACACGCCACCGCACCACCGCAGCCGCGGCTGTCGTCGGTCTCGTCATGGCCGGCGTCCACGTCACGGGCCTAGCCAGCGCCCAAGCTGACGACGTCACGCCGTCCGTTCCTCCCGGTACGGAGCCGTCCTCGTCGGCGCCCGTCCCTATGAAGCCTGACTCCCCGCGACTCAAGCTCCCGCAGGGTGGCGTGCTCGCACCCCCCAAGGTGCTCGACCTGGTCGAGGTCGTCGAGGACATCGGCGGCGAGCAGCGCCGCCAGGAGACCAACCAGACCGTCATGATGGCGCTCCAGTCCGAGGTGCTGTTCCCCGAGGACAGTGCCGTGTTCAACGCTCAGGCGGCAGCCCGGATCCAGGCCATCGCCAACGAGATCAACCAGTCGAAGGCGACCCGTATCCGAGTCTTCGGGTTCACCGACGACCAGGGCAGCTACGAGCACGGCAAGGAGCTCTCGAAGAAGCGGGCCGACGCGGTGCAGGCGGAGTTGGCCAAGACCGTCACCAACCCCAGCGTCGTCTTCGACGTCCGCGGCTACAGCGAGGACTACCCGATCGCCGACAACAGCACCGAGGAAGGCAGGAAGAAGAACCGCCGCGTCGAGATCACCTTCCCGCGCGGGGCGGGTGGCTAGGGGGCCGGAGGCTTCCCGATGGCCGCCTCGCTGCCGGCCCAGAGGTAGATCCGGGTGGTGCCGGGCTGGAATTCATGCGCGTGGATCTCCGTACACATCCGGACTGCGCCGCTTTCCGGCGTCTTGGCCTCGCGAGGGCAGGCACTGGCGATGCGCATGCCTTCGGTGAAGGTCTCGGGCTCGGGCAGGCCAAGGTGACTGAACCCGTCTCTACGGGTGTACCCAGGCTCTTCCGGGTGCCGGTTGCGGGCCATCTGGGTGCCCTCCCGTAGAAGCGGCTGCAAGAACCGGTCTGCCTCCGCGGTCGGCACTGTGAAGGCGAGCAGCGCGGCGTCGTACTGCAGGTTGGTGTGCAGCCCTGCCCGCCGGTCGGTCGCCGTTTCCGGTACCTGGAATCCCATCGTCTTCGCCACCAACTCGGGCGTGGCGTTCTCTTCCCAGCAGCACTTCTTCTGATCCTCGGTGGGATGACCCAACCAGTACATGCCCGACAGGACCAACCCGAGGAACCCGAGAATGCACAGGCCCGAGAAGGCCCAGGCGCCGATGGCGAGGCGCCGCTGCCAGGGCTTCCGCCTCCCGGCAGCGGCCTGAGCCGCAGGTTCGTTCATCGATCGACGTCGCCTCCGCCGTCCCGGGCATGGCGACCGGGATCACTGCGCTCGCCGGCGCGCCCGGGATCGCCTGGGGCAGGCAGTGCGGCTCCGCTGCCCAGTTCGTAGTGCTTGACCGAACTGCTTCCCGCCATGTTGAACTCCTGGGCCAAGCCAACCTTGTGCTGCTGGCCCGGCTCGCCGTCGGGTATCTCGAACGTTCCGATCGTGACTCCCTTGCCTTCGTCCCAGTTGTACCGGTCCCAGACGTTGACCTGGTAGTCGAGTCCGACCACCGGTTTGCCGTCGGCGCCCGGCACGACGGTCACCACCCCCGTCACGTTCGACTGAGCGCCGCCCACCGCGAATCGCGACCGGTCGGCCGCCGTTCCTCTCGTACTCCGCCAGTGCTGCTCCCGCCACTCTTTCTCGTTGTCCTGGAGGAACAGTTGGTCCACATGCGACTGAAATCCCCTGTTGTCGGTCAGCATCTTGTCGGCCGGGAGCTCCATCGCGGTGCCAGTGTTGTCCAGGTAGTGCTTCATGTGGCGCGAGGCGTCGTTCAGGCCCTGGCCGTCGGCGAAGACAACGAGTGTCTGCATCTTCGTCCTGGTGACCCAGTCGTTCCATTCGATGTCCTCTGCCCCGTGCTTGCCGGATCCCCGGTCGGCCGCCACTTGCTTGACCGACGGGTTGAGGAGTCCGGCGGTGAGCAGGTCTTCCCTCTGTGCGGTCCAAAGCTGCGCGCGGGCGTCAGGGCTGAGCGACTGCCACAGCCTTGCCAGCTCGGCCCGCTGGGCCGGCTTGACGTCCCCACCCAGTGCGGCCAGCTTCATGGCCCGCGGCAGCTGGTCCTGGTCGAGCGAGGTGTATTCGGCGTGGCCGGCGTTGTGCGGGTCGGCGCCGTGGGAGGCGCGCAGGGCCCGGGTGACGGCCGCGTCCACCTCGACCGCGTGGCTGACCAGGCCGGTGAGCGTGTCGGCGTACCAGGATGATTCCACTCGGACCTTGCCACCGCCGCCGTCGTACACCAGCAGCCCCGGATCCGGCTCGGGGTCGTGGGTCGCGTCACCCTGCCTCGCCTCGTCGGCCAGGGTCTTCGCCTGTTTCTGGATTCGCGTCAGCTCCTCATGCGCGTCGGCGAGGACCGCGTGGATACTCAGAGCTTCACGCTGGAGGTCGTCCACCTCCTTCGCGGCACTGCGGACGAACTCCCGGGTGACGGTGGCGTTGACCCCCTCCCAGCGGGCCGCCTCCGACGTCTTCACCAGGCCGTCCCGTACGGTGCCGTGCAGCTTCGCGAGTTCCTCGGATGCCGTCTTCCACTCCGTCACGGCCTCGTTCAGCTTGCCGAGGTCGAGCGTGATGAGGTCGGTCCAGGTGAACGTCACTTCACGTACCCCTGTATCTCGGCGACCGACATTGCGGAGCCGTTGCGATGGCGCAGGCTCGCGGCGATCGCCTCGTCGTTGTTCGCGTGGGGCGTCTTGGAGTAGTCGAGGTGGTTGGAGATGTGTGCGTACATCTGCAGGACCGTCTTCACCTGGTGGTCCCAGGCGGAGAGAGTCGCTGACAGCTCCGAACCCATGGTCAGGTTTCGGGACGAGAATTCGGTCGCGGCCCGGGCCGTCGCGCCCGACCCGGCGATGTCAGTCCGTGGAGGATGAAGGCCTCGTGCCCACGGCGCCTAAGTCGTCCTGGGTGACCACCAAGTCAGGTGACGAGCCGTTCGTCGCCGCCTTGGCATCCGCCCATTCCTTGTCGATTGTCACTGAGTCGCCCCCCGCGGGTGTGCATATGGAAGCATTCACCCTCGCCAGGGAAGTGATCGCGGTATCTGAGGCATTCGGCCAACTCCGGTCGGCGGATGGCGCCTTCTCGGTCCTTACCGCGCGGTATCAGTCGGCCAGGAGGTGGTCGGCCTTGCCGGCTTTGATGTCGCGGATCAGGGTCTGGAGGGCCGCTCTGCTGTCGGTCAGGGGGCGGTCCTCCTGGCCGGCTACCGCGATGTAGCTGTTGCCGTCCCCGTCCACCCCTATCCGGTAGCAGCTCGCGCCCTCGCCGCAGAAGGCGTCTTCCCACTTGATGTCGGCCATCGGGGTCCTCTCAGAGTTGGCGAGCCAGGGCGTGGATGAAGTCCCGCGATGCGGCGGGTGACAGGCTTAGCTGTTCCATCCAGTCCAGCTGGGCGCGGTACTTCGACAGTTGGGCCTCGGTATGCAGGAAGTCGGGGCCGTGCGTGCTGTCCACCTGCACGGTGTCGAGCCGGGGGATGGGCCCCTCCAGGTAGTTGACGGTCTGACCGGCGCCGGGGAAGCCTCCCGCCTCGAAGGTCAGCACGCGGAGCACGACGTTGTCCCGTTCGCTCATGTGCCCCAGGTACTCCAGCTGTGCCCGCGCCACCTTGCGCCCACCGAACTGCATGCGCAGCGCCGCTTCGTGCACGACCGCGACGTATTCGGGTGCTGAATCGCCCTCCAGCACCTGTTGGCGCTCCAAGCGGTGTGCCAGCCGCAACGCCACCTGTTCTTCCGGGAGCGCGGGTACGACGAACCGGAAGAGTGCCAAGGCGTGCTCGCTGGTCTGCAACAGGCCCGGGATGTGGACCGAGTGCGCACACCGCATGCGCGTCGCGTGCGCCTCCATCTCGGCGATGTCGAGCACCGCAGCCGAGAGGGAGCCCCGGTAGCGCTCCCACCAGCCACGTTTGCGGGTCTGCGCCATCGCGACGAGGGCGGTGATGTACTCCTCGTCCGCACACTCGCAGTGGCAGGCCAGCGAGCGGAGACGCTCCTCGCTGATGGCACGGATTCCCTGCTCGATCGCCGAGACCTTGGACCTGTCGAGGCCGAGCAACCCGGCGGCGGACTCGGCAGATACGTCAGCTGCAAGTCTCATCTTGCGCAGCTCGGCGCCCAGTCGCTTCTGCCGTTCTGTCGGCGAGGTACGCGGCGGCATGCGTGCAGTCTGCCTTGTCGCTGGCCATCGGATCCATTGGGTCACCCAATCCTGGCAGTCTGGTGGCCAATAGCCCACCTCTAACGCTACGTTAGGTAGCGCACCGCTTACGTAGGGCGAGTTGAAGTGCATCCCGCCAGCATGCCTAGGCCTGGGGGACGAGCCACACCCGCCGCCGACATGCGTAAGCCCCCCGTGCGCGTCGAGCTTCCGCGAAGAACCCGTCAACGCAGACGACTTGGGAGCCGAACATGTCCACTCCGTACCCCTCCGCATGCCCGGCGGCCCCAGAGCCAGGGCCCGGCCCAGAGCCGGAGGCGCTCTCGTGCAGCATGACGTTGCCCGCCTCGCCCCGCTCCGCGGGAATCGCCCGGCAGGCCGTCCGGGCCGCCCTGCACGCCTACGCCCTCGACCCGCTGGAGCCGACGGCAGTCCAGGCGGCGTCCGAACTGCTCGGTTCCGCCTGGCGGATGGACCCGTACGGGGAGCTGTACCTGAGTCTCCGCTACCGGGACGACGCCCTCCGCGTCATCGTCTACGACGGCCACCCCACGCACACCCACCCCCGACTCGCCGCACTCTGCGAGGCCCGCCGCCGCTCCACCCTCCGCGTGTTCTCGGCACTGGTCCGCGACCACGGCGGGAACTGGGGCCTCGGCCCCTCCCGCGAGCCCGGCGGCGGCACCCGGACCTGGGCCACGCTGCCGCACCGGGAGTAAAAGGGGATGGCCCGCCGCCGGGTTGCGGCATAGGTTCGGGGCGTGACTTCGATCCGTGCCGCGCATCCCCACGAACTGCCCGCACTGCTCACCTACCCGAACGACGCCGAGCGCAACGCCGCGACCGAGGCGTACCTCGACGGGCTGCTGGAGGCGAAGTGCACCCGGCCCGACTGGTGCCTCGTAGCCGAGGGCGCGCAGGGGCGGCCGGTGGGCAGCGTGGTGCTGTGGACCCTGCCGGGGCACGAGGTTCCGTACGCCGTCGTGCTCTTCGAGGCGCCGGCCGGGGAGCCGCAGGTGGGGGCCGCGCTGCTGGAGGCGGCAGCCGCCAAGGCGCGCGAGCTCGGTGCGGACGAGCTGGAGCACGTCATCGACTCGCCCGCCCAGGCCCCGCAGTTCCAGCGGGAGCCGGAGCGGCGGGCAGAGCTGCTGCGGGGCTCCGGCTTCCGGGTGGTGCGGGACGGGCGCCGGTTCGGGCTGCGGCCGGTGGCCGGGGCGCTGCCGGACGACGATCCCCGGCTGGTCTTCCGCTCGCTCGCCGAGCTCGGTCCCGGGCCGTTCGTCGACCTCCTGGAGGAGCTCCTCGTGGAGACCTCGGACGCCCGGCTGGCCCACGACGTCCGGACGCACGGTGCGCGCGGGGCGGCCGAGCGGCTCTTCGAGGAGACGGCCGAGCTCGCGCACGAGCCGGAACGGTGGGAGCTCGGCTACGACGCGGACGGCGCCCCGGCCGTGATCAGCCTCCCGGCGCGGAACCCGAGCGTGCACGTGATCGGCTTCGTGGGCGTGGCGCCCGCCCACCGGGGCAAGGGGTACGCCGCCTCCGCCGTCCTCCGCGGCACCCGGATCCTCGCGGCCGCCGGTGCGGCCGAGATCCGGGGGGACTGCGACGCGGCCAACACGGCCATGGCGAAGGCGTTCACGAGGGCCGGTTACGAGAACTTCGCCGACCGGCTGGAGTTCAGCCGCGCCCTGTGACGCGCGGGGCGCGGCTGACGGCAGCCGGTGGCGGGGTCAGCCGAACTGGCCCGGCTGGTAGTCGCCGGCCGGCTGCTGGATGATCACGTTCATGCGGTTGTAGGCGTTGATCAGGGCGATGAGGGACACCAGGGCCGCCAGCTGCTCCTCGTCGAAGTGCTTGGCCGCGTTCGCCCAGGCCGCGTCCGTGACGCCGCCGGCCGCGTCGGCTATGCGCGTGCCCTGCTCCGTCAGCTCCAGGGCCGCGCGCTCGGCGTCGGTGAACACCGTGGCCTCGCGCCACACCGCGACCAGGTTCAGGCGGATCGCGGTCTCCCCGGCGTGCGTGGCGTCCTTGGTGTGCATGTCCGTACAGAAGCCGCAGCCGTTGATCTGGCTGGCCCGGATCTTCACCAGCTCCTGCGTGGCGGCCGGGAGGGTCGAGTCGGTGATGGCCTTGCCCGCGGAGTTGATGTACTTCGCGAACTTGCCGGCGGTGGGGCTGGCGTAGAAGTTGAGACGGGCTTCCATGGTGAGCTCCTTGCCGTATCGACGGTTACAGAGCTCTGACGCGTGGGGTCGGGCGAATGTGACAGCACACCGAACCGGATCGGTGTGACCCGTGTCACGGGGCGTTGATGCCGAGGTTCTGGTGGGTCGTGTTCTTGCCCTCGGGGCTGAGGATGTTGTTGTTCGTGCTGATGTTGTTGAACAGCGTGATGACCCCGTCGAGGTTGACGGGCAGGATCGAGTCGCCGTCTCCGTCGCCGTTGCCGCAGCCGGTGCCGGTGATGGTCGTGGTGTCGCTCACCGAGATCGGGGAGGTGTCCGAGGATGAGGTGTTGACGGTGTTCGTGATGGGGCCACAGGGAGCGTCAGCAGCGATGTCCACGACAAGGTCGAACGTCGCGGCCGTGCCGGCGCCGAAGGCCAAGCCGCATTCGAAGCCGTCCTCCGTAGCTGGGGCGCAATCACCGTCGACGCCGCCGGGCGGGAAGGTGTGGGGCGTGAACTGGTCCAGGGTGAGCCCCTGCGGAAGGGTGTCCGTGATGTGCACGACGTTGCTCTCCGTGCCGGTGTTGCTGATCGTGATGTGGTAGATCCCCTGCCCGCCACGGACGAAGTCCCCTTGATGGGACTTCGTCACGTTCAGTTGGGGCACGGCGTACGCCGGCGTGGCGCCGGTGGCGAGCGGCAGGGCGAGGCTCAGCCCGAGGACGGCCCCGAGGGCGCGCATCCGGTGCCTCAGTGTGTGCATGAACATGGTCGGCTTCTCCCGGCTGATGGTGCGTGAGGGACTCCTGGCAGTACGGCAACGCACTGCCGACGGCGCCATCACGGGGTGCCCGGCCGCTTCACCCGATCGCCCCGGCCGGTCAGCCGCTCAGTCGATCAGCCGGCCAGCCGCCAGTCGTCGGCATGTCGGCGCGATCTTCTAGGGTGGGGATTCGCAGTCGGCTCGGGGGAGAGGCATCACGCATGGGTGACGGCACGGACAGCGGCAAGGTTCTCGACATCAAGACGGCCGACATCAAGGCGACGGCGCCCGTCTTCCACACGCAGGGCAAGAACCTGAGCAAGGCGCTCACCACGCTCGTCACCACCCTGGACGGTCTGGGCGCGCCGTGGGGTGACGACGAGCAGGGCAAGGCGTTCGGTGACGCCTACCGCCCCCAGCAGAAAGCCATCGAGAAGGCCGCGGGCACCCTCGTTCTCGGCCTGATCAGCATTCACGAGGCCATGGCCGACATGGCGGACGGGCACGTCGACAACGACGAGTTGATCGCCGGGATGTTCACGAAGGTCAAGGCGGAGTCCGGCGAAGACAACGACGAGGGCGCCAAGTGAGCATCGAGGACGAGGCCAAGGATCTTCTGCTCTCCCTGGGCCTGTGGTGGCCGGACGCCAATTCCGGCACCCTGCGCCACGTCGCCGACGCCTGGCGGACCTTCGCGGACGCCGTCGACGATGTCCGTACGCCCGTCAACAACGCGGCCTCCTCGCTCATCACCAACAACTCCGGTGAGGCGATAGAGGCGTTCAACGTCTTCTGGGGCCGTTACGCCAAGGGCAACGACGCGGGCTGGCTCAGCGAACTCGCAAAGGCGGCCCGCAAGATGGCGGAGGCGCTGGACAAGTTCGCCGAGGCCGTCGACGACGCGATCAACAAGCTCTGGACGCAGATAGCCATCGACGCCGCGATCATCGTGGGCGGGATCGCATTGGCCTTCGTCACCGCGGGCGCCGCCGCCGGTGCCGCGGCCCTGGCCACCGAAGCCCTCATCGAATACGGCGCCCTGATGGGTGTCGCCGTCTCCACCACTGTCGCCGAGATCGCCGCCGGCACCCTGGTCGCGGCGGCCTTCGGCAGCATGGAGTCGGTGACCATCGACCTCGCGGTCGCCCAGCCCCTGAAGATCGCCACCGGCCTGCAGACAGGTTTCAGCCTGGACGAGGTCAATGCCGCGGCGCGGGACGGCATGATCTTCGGCGGAGCGTTCGGTGCCGCCGGTGGCGTGGCCAAGGCCGGTATCGAGGGCAGCCTCTTCCCCAAGGCCGAAGTGCCCCTGATGCTGCGTCCACCGTCGCTCCGGCCCGACCTGATCGAACTCGGCCCGGCAGCACGGCAGTGCAAGAGCACTCCGTGCGTCGGGGAGCCGATCGACGTGGCGACCGGCGCCATGCTCATGACGCAGACCGACCTGACCCTTCCCGCCGGCCTTCCCCTGGTCTTCGAGCGCACCCACCTGTCCTCGTACCGCGGCGGAGTGTGCTTCGGCCCCACCTGGGTCTCCACCCTGGACGAGTGCCTCCAGATCGACGGGGACGGGGTGGTGTTCGCCGCCTCCGACGGCATGCGCCTCGTATACCCCGTGCCACAGCCGTACGAGCCGGTCCTGCCCGCGAAGGGTGCCCGCTGGCCCCTCGAATGGGACGGCAAGCCCGACGGGGTCATGACCATCACCGACCCCGCCACCGGGGTCGTCCGCACCTTCAGCACCCCCCTCCCCTCCGGCACGTTCGGTGTCTTCCACCTCCCCCTGGACAGCTGGCACGACCGCAACGGCGCCCGTATCGACATCGAGCGCGCGGCCGACGGCGTACCCACCGCGCTGCGCCACTCGGGCGGCTACTACCTGGCCGTCGACACCGCGGGGCCGCGCATCACCGCCCTGCGCCTGCTCGACGAGGCGCCCTCGCGGTACGAGCCGTCGCAGCCCGATGACGCGGGCGCCGGTACGGTCGTGATGCGGTACGGCTACGACGACGCGGGCAACCTCACCGAGGTCGTCAACTCCAGCGGCGACCCCCTGCGCTTCACGTACGACGCCGAGGGCCGGGTCACCTCCTGGACCGACCGCAACGGCACGTCGTTCGCGTACGTGTACGACGCCCGCGGCCGCGTCACGCGCACCGAAGGCAGCGACGGCGTCCTCTCCGGGTCCCTCTCCTACGACGAGCAGGCCCGCACCACCACGTACACGGACTCCCTCGGACGCCGCTCCACGCACCGGTACAGCAGCGAGGGCATGGTGGTCGAGGAGACCGACCCGCTGGGCCACACCACCCGTACGCAGTGGACGGCGAGGGGCGACCAGCCGGTCTTGGTCACCGACCCGCTGGGCCGCACGACGCGCTACACCTACGACGAGGCGGGCCACCTCACCACGCTCACCCTGCCGGACGAGTCCCTCGCCCGGGCCGCGTACAACACGCTCGGGCGGCCGACCGAGGTCGTCGAGCCCGGCGGTGCCGTCTGGCGCCACACGTACGACGAGCGCGGCAACCTGCTCACGACGACCGATCCGCTCGGCGCCGAAACGCGGTACGCGTACGACGACTCGGGCCATCTGGTCACCGTCACCGATGCCCTGGGCCACACCCGCGGGATCACGTCGGACGCGGCCGGTCTGCCCGTCGCCGTCACGGACGAACTCGGGCACACCACGGTGGCGCGCCGCGACGCCTTCGGCCGTGTCGTCGCAGTGACCGACCCGATGGGCCACACCATCAGCATGGGCTGGACGACCGAGGGCAAGCCGACGTGGCGCGCGTACGCGGACGGCAGCCGGGAGTCCTGGACCTGGGACGGTGAGGGCAACCCGCTCACGCACACCGACCGCGCGGGCAACGTCACCCGTCACACCGCCACGCACTTCGACGTCCCCGCCAGCCGTACGGACCCGGACGGCACGACGTACGCCTTCGCCTACGACACCGAACTCCGGCTGACCGAAGTCACCAACCCGCAGGGACTGGCCTGGTCCTACACCTACGACGAGGCAGGCCGGCTGGCCGCGGAGACTGACTTCAACGGCCGGACGCTGGCGTACACGCACGACGCGTCGGGCGGCCTCACGTCCCGCACGAACGGCGCGGGCGAAACCCTGCGGTTCACCAGGGACGCGCTCGGCCGCGTCATCGAGCAGCGCACCGACGCGGGCGACGCGGGCGACACCACATACACCTACGGCGCATCGGGCGATCTGATCCACACGGCCAATGCGGCCGCGGAGGTCGCCATCGAGCGGGACGCGCTGGGCCGTACGCTCACGGAAACCGTCAACGGACGCACGACCGCCTACGCCTACGACCCGCTCGGACGAGTCATCCGGCGCACCACGCCGTCCGGGCTGAGCTCCTCGTGGACGTACGACGCGACGGGTCGCCCCGCCGAACTGGGAACCGACGCGGGCTCACTGACCTTCGCGTACGACGCCTCGGGCCGCGAGATCGAGCGCCGACTCGGCGACGACGTCAGGCTCACCCAGTCCTGGGACGCCAACCACCGCCTCACCGACCAGACCCTTACGGGCGGTTCGAGTGACTCGGACCGCCTGCTCCAACACCGCACCTACGCCTATCGCGAGGACGGCTACCTCACCGAGATCCGTGAACTGACCTCAGGTACCCGGCGGTTCGACCTCGACCCGGTCGGCCGGGTGACGGGCGTCCGAGCCCACGGCTGGACCGAGAGCTACGCCTACGACACGGCGGGCAACCTCACCCACGCCGGCGCTCCGGCACACGAAGCACCCGGCGACCGCGAGTTCACCGGCACCCTGATCCGCAGCGCCGGCCGCACTGTGTACGAACACGACGCCCAGGGCCGCCTGATCCGCAAGACCCGCAAGCTCCTCAACGGCAAGCAGCTGGTCTGGTCGTACGCTTGGAACGCGGAAGACCGCCTGACGGAAGCGGTGACACCGGCCGGCGAACGCTGGCAGTACGCGTACGACCCACTGGGCCGCCGAATATCCAAGCACCGTCTGACAGAGGACGGTTCGGTGGCCGACAGCACGGACTTCACCTGGGACGACACCCGACTGGCCGAACGCCAGGCGTCCGACGGCCAGGTCACCACCTGGGACTACGCCCCCGGCACCCATCGCCCGCTGACCCAGACCGACCACAGGCCGCTGGTCAGGCAGCAAGGCGCATCACTCCTGGCCAACCTGGCCAAGGACACCTCCACCGACTACAGCACCCGCTTCCACGCCGTCATCACGGACACCCTCGGCACACCGACCGAACTGGTCGCGCCCGACGGAGAACTGGCCTGGCATCGCCGCACCACCCTGTGGGGCACGAGCCACCCCACCGCGACCGATGCCACGTCCGTGGACTGCCCACTCCGCTTTCCCGGCCAATACGCCGACGCGGAAACGGGCCTGAACTACAACCACTTCCGCTACTACGACCCGGAAACGGCCCGGTACATCAGCCCTGACCCGCTGGGGCTGGCGCCGGCGACCAACCACCATGCGTACGTTGCGAACCCGTTCGCCGAGGCCGACCCGCTGGGGCTGGCGACATGCCTGGACGCCCTTTCGAAGAGTGGCCAGCGCCCGGACAAGGGGAAGCTGACCCGCGCGGGGCGCGAGTACCAGAAGCACATGAACCGTGGGGACCTCGACGTCGTGCCCGGCAAGCAGCTCGACTCGACCGGACAAGATCTCCTCGATGATATTCTGACGAACCCAAACACAACGCAAGTTCCGGTTAATTCAGGGAACTTTGCCGGGGGCACGCGATACGTTATGCCGGATCCTGCCGGTGGGCGCGGTTTCGGGGCGACATTCGACTCGAACGGCGACTTTCAATATTTTGGACGGTATTGAGGATGATGTTGATCCAGCCCTGGCTCGACCGGTCGGAACACGAAGCGATGGTTTCCTCCCTGCTGGCCGAAGTCTCGTCGGAGAGCCTTGCGGCGGTGCGCTATGGCGTTCCCCAGGGAGGGACCTGGCCCGAAGGGCATCGGGCGGACGTGGCCCATGAAGTCGACATGTCCGTTGAGCTCGTCATGGCCAGCGGCATAACGCTGGCGCTGTCCTGGGCAATGGATGGGCTGAACGAAGGCCTGGCCATGGAGCTGAGGGAGGCGGGCGACTCGGCTGTCGGTTCGATCGCCGAGGCGGTCGACGTGAGCGATCACACCGAGTGGGCCGCTTTCCTGGGTGCTTCGATCGTGAACGCCGCCCCGGCATGGCATGTCCCCAACGAGGGCTGCCCCGAGATGCCTTGGGCGTTCCGCCTCGATTTCTCGAACTCGTCCAGCCTGGTTATTGCTCTCGGCGAATCAAATGGATCCGGATTCACATACATGCCGGATGCCATGGTGGTCATTTTCGATGAGCCCACCGCTGCGGCATACCGAATCCCGGCGAGCTCCACGTCGTCGCTCGCGCGGTGAGGAACGAATCCGCAGGTGGTGGTGCGGATTACTTGGACTTCCTTTCTCAATCCCTCGGATTGTCCGAATGGATTGCGCTGTCGCGGGTGTTTCTTCCGCGATTCGTCGAGGTGGAGGGATGCGTCCTGTGGGACCGTTCATACGATCCCGGGAATTTTCGCCTGTGGCGTGATGAATTGAACGGTGACGTCGCCTCCATCGAGGCGACCCTGAATCAATTCAGGCTGTGGATGTGCATCGATGTCGACGACGACGGTGAATCTCGATCCAATGCCCTGGCATTGGCCCAGGAGATCGCGACGGCGTGGCGCCTGTCCCTCGGGCAGTCATTCCCGCAGAGGAACTTCGACGTGCAGGTGGCCGTCACGGAGGACGGCCCGGTCGTGAGCTTCACCCAATCCTGACGTGGTCCGTGGTCGACAGGAGCCGTTCCGCCGCCTTCCCGGCCAGGAGGGCCGGCTCCGGGCCGGGGTTCAGGGCGGCCACCGCCGTGGCGCCCTCGACCAGGATCAGTAGCTGGTCCGCCTGGGTCGGGGTGTCCGCCAGGCCTGCCAGCAGGGACCGCAGCTCCGACTTGTGGCGGCGTACGACGTCCAGCACGCCCGCCGGGCCCGCGCCCAGCTCCCCGTACGTGTTCAGGAACGCGCAGCCCCGGAAGTCCGGCTCGGAGAACCACCGGGCCAGCCACTCGAAGACGGCTCCGATGGGATCGGCGGCACCCGCCACCGCCTCGCGCAAGCTGCCCAGCCAGCGGCGGTCGCGCCGCTCAAGGTATGCGACGAGCAGCGATTCCTTCGCCGGGAAGAGCTTGTAGAGCCTCTTCAGCGGTACGCCCGAGGCCGCACGGATGCGGTCCATGCCGACGGCCTGGATGCCGTGGCGGTAGAACAGCTCCTCCGCGGCGTCGAGCAGTCGGGTCCGTGCCTCTTCGTCGTCCATGTCGGCAGGGTAACCGGTTTTCGCTTGCACGGAGAACGCTCGTTCTCGTAGCGTGGAGAACGATCGTTCTCATGCTCGACCCCTCGACCCTCGACCCGCATCGGAAGGAACAGTCGCCATGACCCGTCCGCCCCTGCCGCCCTTCACCGAGGAATCCGCCCGCGCCAAGGTGCAGGCCGCCGAGGACGCCTGGAACAGCCGCGACCCGGAGCGGGTCTCCCTCGCGTACACCGAGGACTCGGCCTGGCGGAACCGCGACCGCTTCCTCACCGGCCGCGCCGAGATCCGCGCCTTCCTCGCCGAGAAGTGGGAGCGCGAGCTGGACTACCGGCTCCGCAAGGAGCTGTGGGCGTACACCGGCAACCGCATCTCCGTCCGGTTCGAGTACGAGTGGCACGACGCCGAGGGCCAGTGGTGGCGCAGCCAGGGCAACGAGCAGTGGGAGTTCGCCGACGACGGCCTGATGCGGCGCCGCGAGGCCAGCATCAACGACGTCCCGATCGAGGAATCGGAGCGGCGCCTGCGGGGCTAGCGCCGCCCCACCCGGCCCGTGGCCACCCCGGCCACTGACCGCCCGCCCCCCTGAACCGTCTCCGGGGTGGCGTCGGGGGTGGCCCCGGGTCGTTCCCCGATGTGGGGCGCGAGCGCCGTTCGTAGCGTCATGGGCATGTCGAAAAGCGGGAACAATGGGACCGGCGGCAAGCGCCGGATGCCGCGCTGGAAGCGGGCGTTGCTGATCCTCGGTTCGCTGGTCGCGGGCTTCGCCCTCGTCGTCGGCGGGCTCTTCACCTGGCTCTACACCGGAGCCGAGGTGTCGACCGTCGGCGCGGTGGACTTCCGCAACGCCCTCGCGGTGCCGCCCCTCGCCGCGTCCACCGTGGAGCCGGACGGGACCCGCGTCTTCGATCTGCGGATGCAGGCGGGGGAGACCGAGTTCACCCCCGGGACCAGGACCCCGACCTGGGGTTTCAACGGCAGCTACCTCGGGCCCACCCTCCGCGCGGCGAAGGGCGAGAAGGTCCGGGTGAAGGTGGCCAACGCCCTCCCGGAGGAATCCACCGTCCACTGGCACGGCATGCACCTGCCCGCCGCGATGGACGGCGGCCCGCACCAGATGGTGCCGGCGGGCGGCAGCTGGGCCCCCGAGTGGACGGTCCAGCAGCCGGCCTCGACCCTCTGGTACCACCCGCACCCGCACGGTGCGACCGAGACGCACGTCCAGCGCGGCCTCGCGGGACTGTTCCTCCTGGACGACGCGGAGTCGGCGGCCCTGCCCCTGCCCAAGACGTACGGGGTCGACGACATCCCGGTCATCGTCCAGGACGTGGCCTTCGACGGCGCGAAGTTCGACCACGGCCACAAGCTGATGCGCAACGTCGGCTTCCTCGGCGACCGGACGATGGTCAACGGCACCCTGGACCCGTACGTCACCGTCCAGGACGAGTTGGCTCGGCTGCGCCTGCTGAACGCCTCCACCGCCCGCGTCTACACCTTCGGCTTCGACGACGGCCGCACGTTCCGGCAGATCGCCTCGGACGGCGGCCTCCTCGAAGCCCCGTACACGACCGGCCGCCTGCGCCTGTCGCCGGGGGAGCGCGCGGAGATCGTCGTACGGATGCAGCCGGGTGAGCGGACGGTCCTGCGCTCCTACCCCCTGGACGCCGGCCTGGACTTCTGGAACCAGCGCTTCGGAGGCGGCGACGACTCCTTCGACGTGATGCAGCTGCGCGCGGCGCCCACCCTGAGGCCGTCGGCGGAGTTGCCGGGGGTGCTGGTGGCATCGGCGCTCCCCACCGGTGAGGACTCGGCCCGCAGCCGCTTCTTCGAGCTCAGGATGTCCGGCATCAACGGCCGGAAGATGGACATGTCCCGGGTGGACGAGACGGTCACCCGCGGCACGTCCGAGACCTGGACGCTGCGCAACGACGACGGGATGCCGCACAACTTCCACGTCCACGACGTGCAGTTCCGCATCCTCGACATCAATGGCGCAGCCCCGCCACCGAACTTGCGCGGGCCGAAGGACACGGTCTTCATCCCGTCCGGTTCGACGGTCCGCATCGCACTGCGCTTCGACGGTCCCGCGGACCCGGACACGCCGTACATGTACCACTGCCACCTGCTGTACCACGAAGACAAGGGCATGATGGGCCAGTTCGTGGTGGTCGACCCGGGCCAGGCGGCGGGCGCCCCGAAGCCCCTGCACACGTCCGGCTCACACCGGCACTAGTCCCCCGTCAGCGGGTGCGGCGGTGGATCACCTTGCTGCCGACGGTCTTGTCGTGGAGGCCGCTGCCGGTCGGGCTGAAGACGATCGACGAGGCGTTGGCCACGCAGAGCACGGGGGTGCCGGTCACGACCAGGTTGGCGGCGTGGCGGATGAGGGCCGCGCCGTAGCCGAGGCGGCCGCCGTCCTTGAGGGTCACCACTTCCAGGCCCAGCGCCCGCTTGCCCGGGGTCGCTCCCCAGCGGGAGACCGCGAGGGGGGAGTAGAGGAGGAGGAACGCCGCCAGCCAGACCGCGGCCGAGGTGCGCCAGACGGTGCGGGCGTCAGCGTCGGGGACGGCCAGGGCTCCGAGGATCCGGTCGAGCGCGATGAGCGGAGCGAGGATCACGAGGACGGCGATGGCCAGGTCGATGGCGGTGGCGGCGCTGCGGCGCACGATGCTCGCCGGGGAGCCGGGGAGGGCGCCCTGCGCGGGCCGGCCCACGGGAGGGAAGGCGCCGAGGTCGTTGCCGGAGGCGGACAGGGGTCCGAGCATCGTCGTTCTTGTCTCCGATCGGGCAACGGGCGTTGCGGGGCGCCAGAGCGGAATCCGATATTCCGCCCGAGCAGTATGCAGGGCCCGCGCGCGTCGGGTCGGGGCGGATCCCGGGTTCCGTGCCGGCCCGGGTGGCCGGGAGGTAGGCGGCGATGAAGCGGGCGAGGTCCTCGCGTCGTTCGTCCACGTCGGTCGGAGCCTTCTGCACCCAGACCTCCACACGTGCACGCGCTGTAGTGGCACGGCGGCGGCTCACGTGGTGCACCCCGCCGCCTTCATGGCGGCTGGGAAGTACGCCTCCATGAACCGAGTGAGGGCTTCCCGGCGCTTTGGCAGGTCCGGAGCGGAACTTGCGGCGCTCAGCCCGGTAGGTGCAGGTGGCCACCGCGATGGCCATCGCGTCACTGACGCGGGCGTCCTCGCCCACTTGGATCTTCGCCGGGTGTACCAGCTCCCATGCCTTGGTCTCGATGGGGTTCTCGTCCACGGAAGTGAGGTAGCCCTCCAGGGACAGGACGCCACGCTCGTCCACGCGTACGCGACACCGTGATTTCTCGGTATTGGAATTGGCCGTCGTCTGGTCCAGCTTCTCTCCCGGCGGCAGGAGCGGCGCCACTGCGGAGCCGTCGACGGTCACCCCGCAGATGTCGTCGGGGACCGCGTACTGAGCAGGTGCGGAGCACGCCATGAGCGTGCCGGCCAGGAGGACGGAGACGGCCGCCGTGCGCTGCCGCTTCACTGGTCACCTGCCAGTCCGGCCGCCCGGTCGTTGCCATCGAAGGCGGCGCCGACCTCAGCTCGGCCCACTCTCTGTCGAAAGACACCAGACCCCCTTGAAATTGGTCGTCCAGACGTTCCAAGGGCCAGGCTAAGTTCAGGCGGTGACGGCGGACCGGTGGGGCCGCCCGGCGGTCAGGGTTCCTGGTGGTGGGCCTGCGTGATGAGGTCCGTGGCGACCTCCAGGGCCGCCAGGCGGGTCTCCTCCGGGTCGCCCTCCACGTGCTGGAGGAACATCATCCCCGCGTGCAGCGTGAACAGGGCGCTGACGCAGCGCACTTGATCCGCCAGCGGGCCCTCCTCCGTGCGCAGCAGCTCCACCAGCCGGAAGAGCCGCTTCTTCACGGTCTCGCCGATGGTCAGCTCCCGCATCGTCGCCTGGTTCTCCTGCATGAACCGGTACAGCGAGGCGCCCGCCGCCATCGCCTCGCTGTAGCGCCGCAGCACCTCCCGCTTGGTCTCCAGGGTGCGCGGCTGCTTCTCGGCCCACTCGATCAGCTCGTCGATGGGCCGCGTCAGGTCCTCGAAGAGGCTGATGATGATGTCTTCCTTGGTCTTGAAGTGGTAGTACAGCGCCGCCTTCGTGACCTCCAGCCGCTCCGCGATCTCGCGCAGCGACGTCTTCTCGTACCCCTGCTCTGCGAAGAGCTCCAGTGCGACGTCCTGGATCCGCTGCCGCGTGTTGCCGCGGCGCTGCTGCGGACTGCTGCTGGACATGGCTCTCCCCAAAATTACTTACTTGACGCCCGGCTAGTTACGGGTCTACCGTCCCCATTGTAGGCAACTAGCCGGGCGGCAAGTAAGTGCCGGTGTACGAAGAAGTACCCAGGGGAGTGGACATGGGCGAGACAGTCAAGACGGTGGACACCTCGAAGGAGGTGAAGCCGCGCAGCGTGCGCGTGGTGCTGATGGCACTCATGATCGCGATGCTGCTGGCCATGCTCGACAACATGATCATCGGCACGGCGATGCCGACCATCGTCGGCGAGCTCGGCGGCCTGGAGCACCTCTCCTGGGTGGTCACCGCCTACACGCTGGCCACCGCGGCCTCCACCCCCATCTGGGGCAAGATCGGCGACATGTACGGGCGGAAGGGCTCCTTCCTCACCTCGATCGTCATCTTCCTGATCGGCTCCGCGCTCAGCGGCATGGCCCAGGACATGGGCCAGCTGATCGGCTTCCGCGCGATCCAGGGCCTCGGCGCCGGCGGTCTGATGGTCGGCGTCATGGCGATCATCGGCGACCTCATCCCGCCCCGCGAACGCGGCAAGTACCAGGGCATGATGGCCGGCGTGATGGCCCTCGCCATGATCGGCGGCCCGCTGGTCGGCGGCACCATCACCGACCACATGGGCTGGCGCTGGTCCTTCTACATCAACCTGCCGCTCGGCGCGGTCGCCCTCGCCATGGTCACCGCCGTCCTGCACCTGCCCAAGAAGGCGGACGGGCACCGGCCGAAGATCGACTACCTCGGCTGCGCCCTGCTGACCGTCGCCATCACCTCCACCGTCCTCGTCACCACCTGGGGCGGCACCGAGTACGCCTGGGGTTCGGGCGAGATCATCGGCCTGATCATCGTCGGCGTCGTCTCCATCGCAGCGTTCCTCTTCGCCGAGACCAGGGCCGCCGAGCCGGTCATGCCGCTGCACATCTTCCGCAGCCGCAACTTCACCCTCATGTCGGTCATCGGCTTCCTCGTCGGCTTCGCGATGTTCGGCGGCGTGCTCTACCTCCCGCTGTTCCAGCAGTCGGTCCAGGGCGCCTCCGCCACCAACTCCGGCCTGCTGCTCCTGCCCATGCTGCTCTCGATGATGGCCGTCTCGCTGGTCGCGGGCCGCATCACCACCAGCAGCGGCAAGTACAAGATCTTCCCGATCGTCGGCGGCGCGCTCATGGTCGTCGGGCTCTTCCTGCTCGCGACGATGGACACCGGCACCTCGCGCCTCGTCTCCGGCGTGTACATGGCCGTCCTCGGCGCCGGTCTCGGCTTCCTCATGCAGATCACCATGCTGGTCGCGCAGAACAGCGTCGACATGAAGGACATGGGCGTCGCGTCCTCCTCGGCGACCCTCTTCCGTACGCTCGGCGGCTCCTTCGGCGTGGCCCTGATGGGCTCCCTCTTCACCAGCCAGGTCACGCACACCATGTCCGACCGCCTGGGCCCGCAGGCCGCGAACGCCGCCGGCTCGGCCCAGCTGGACGCGGCGAGCCTGGCCAAGCTGCCCGAGGCCGTCCGCGACGCCTACCAGCACGCGGTCGCCGCCGGTACGCACTCCGCGTTCCTGCTCGGTGCGGGCGTCGCCGTACTGGGCTTCCTGGCGGCCCTGTTCGTCAAGGAGGTCCCGCTCCGGGGCGCGGGCCCGGCCCCGGCCGCCGGCAAGGACGGCGCGGACGACGGGCAGGCCGCCGCGCCGGCTCCGCAGGAGTCCCTCGCGCACTGACCCGACCGCACACGCGCACCGAGCCCGGCTCCGGAGGATGAACGCATCCCCCGGAGCCGGGCTTCGTCGTGCCCGGAGGTGAACCGTTTCGGCATGGTTCCACCTGGGCAGGAATTCGGGACGATCAAGGACCAAGGTCCCATTACACGGAATTTACGGGGCAATTGGCTGGAACCCCCCGATGGTGACGCACGTCTTGATCCGCAGAACGCTCACAAGGCGGATGGGGAGTGGACGCCCGCATGAACACGCAGACGAACAAGGCGCGTACGAAGAAGCAGCGCATCGGCGCCCGGATAGCCGTCGCGGCATCGGCCGCAGCGGTGGCGGCGACCGTGTGGGGAGTGACGACCCTCGTCGACAACGGCCACGGCGCCCCCCACCGGAACGTGTCACGGCAGCGGGACGCGAACGCCAACCCGGACGGCAGCGACGACCGGCCCCCGGAACAGCAGGGCCGGCCGGGGCAGTCAGGGCAGCAGGGGCAGCCGGGCCGGATACCCGAGGGCATAGCCCACGACTCCGAGAGCGGCGGCAGCGCCGTCAACATCACCATCGACGACGGCCCCGATCCCCGCTGGACCCCGAAGGTGCTCGACGTCCTCGCGAAGCACGACGTGAAGGCGACCTTCTGCATGATCGGCCCCCAGGCCAAGGCCCACCCCGACCTCGTCAAGAAGGTCGTCGCGGCTGGCCACCGCCTCTGCGACCACACCATGGACCACAACACCTCCATGGACAAGAAGCCCGTCGCCTACCAGGAGCAGCAGATCCTCGACGCCAAGCGTCTGATCGAGGAAGCCGCGGGCGGCGGCGCGAAGGTCGAGTACTACCGCGCCCCGGGCGGCGCGTTCACCCCCGACAGCAGGCGGATCGCCGCCGCGAACGGCATGCGCCCCCTGGGCTGGAACGTCGACACCAAGGACTTCGACAAGCCGGGGGTCGCCGCGATCGTGGGCGCGGTGAAGAACGAGATCGGCAACGGCCCGACGATCCTGTTCCACGACGGCGGCGGCAACCGCACCCAGAGCGTCGAAGCCCTCGACCAGGTGCTGGCCTGGCTGAAGGAGCAGGGCCGCCCCACCGGCTTCCCCGTCCGCACCGCGCCCTCCTCCTGACACGCCGCCGGGCGGCGAACGGGTGAGGGTCGACGAACCGGCCCGCCGCGCGGTGTTCCCTGGTCGGGCAGCGGTCCACGCACGCACGCAAGCCCGCCCGCCCGGCCAGGAGGCCCCCGTGACCATCAGCCCCGCCAAACTCTCCGACCCCGCCGTCGGCTCCTTCGTCGCCGCCGTCAACGCACACGACAAGGACGCCTTCCTCGCGGTCCTGACCCCCGACGCGACCATGTCCGACGACGGTTCGGACCGCGACCTGGCCGACTGGATCGACCGGGAGATCTTCGACTCCGGCGGCCACATGGAGGTCCAGTCCGAATCCGACGGCGGCCACGCCCTCGTCGTCAACTACCGCAACGACACGTGGGGCGAGATGCGCACCGCCTGGCGCTTCACCGTCACCCCGGCCGGCCGGATCAGCCGCTTCGAGACAGGCCAGGCCTGAGCCGGACCGCCCGGACCGCGCCCGGCCACCGGGCGGTTGAACATCCGATAGTCCGGACCGCTGCTCCTCCCGTACGGGTGAAAGCGCACCCGGTGTCGTTCCGGCCCGCCGCGGGGCCCCGTTGGGCCGGGTATGAAACCCACCCGAATCGCCGTATTCGCCCTGGCCGCCGCGGCGGCCACGCTCGCTCCCGCCCTCGTCCAGCCGGCCGGCGCCGCGGAGGGGACGTCGCCGTACCTCCAGGACCCGGCCGGCGGCGAGAAGGCCATGAAGTCCCTGTGGACCAAGGACGAGATGCACAAGGTGGAGGGGCAGTTCCGCTTCCACCCCGGAGTCCAGTACAAGACGGTCACCCGCCCCGGCCCCTCGGCCGCGCCGGACTACGAGCGGCAGGCGCCCGACCCCCGCACGCTGGCGTGGGAGCCCTCGTACGAGTTCGCCTGGGCGGTGTCGGATTCGACGGTGGTGAAGAAGTCCCTGACGGTCAAGGAGGGCGAGCACCCGATCGTCGTACACGCCGTACTGCGCACCGCGAAGGGCGCGAAGGCGGGGGAGGTGCGCCGGGAGCTCACCGGCAAGGCGGCGACGGGCCGTGAGACGGTCGAGGGCGGCAAGCGCATCGCGTGTGACACCGGAAAGTACACGGTGGAGTGGTCGGTCACCCGCTCCGGCTACGGGACGCTCACCGGCACCCTGGGCTGGGACTCCAGCTGCGAGCAGTACCGCACGGCGTTCGCCTCGGACCACGGAAAGGCCCGCCAGCACCGGGGGAGTTGAGGAGGCCTGCCGCCCCGCGCACCTTGTGAGTGCTCGGCGGGCGACTGGGCCGACGGCCTTGGATCAAGAGCCGTAGTGGCCATTGTGCCGCACGGGGTGGACTGCGGCAGGGGGCGAAGGTCCCGTGTCACGGGGGACTTTCAGTGCTTCTTGGACGCCTCGTTGGCCTTGGCGGCGATGTCCTCGAGGACGGCCTTCGGGTCGCCGCCCGGTTCCACGGCGCGTCCGATGTTGCGCTTGATCGTGTCGCTGACGGTCACCCAGGCCGGGTCGTTGACCGGGTAGAGCTGGGCGCCGCGCAGCGCGGTCAGGAACTGCTCGTCGTTCTTGTCCAGGCCGCCGCCCGCCGGGGTGCGCGAGGCGGAGACGGTGGACGGCAGCAGGTGGTAGCGGCCGGCGAAGTCCGACAGGTTCTTGTCCTGGTAGACGAAGTCCATGAACTTGCCGATTTCGGTGCGCTTGCCGTTCTGCTTGAAGGCCATCATCCAGTCGGCCACGCCCACCGCCGGCGGATTCTCCCCGGGGCCGAGGTTCTCCGAGACCGGCATCGAGATGGCGCGGACGTCGATGCCCTTGGCGCGCGCCTCGTGCAGCAGCGAGGGGTAGCCGTTGACCATGCCGACCTCGCCCCGCAGGAACGCGGCGAAGGCGTCGGCGCGGTTCAGCTGGGACGGCGGGGTGGGCCCGACCAGACCCTGGGCGACCATGTTGTCCTTGACCCACTTCCAGGTCAGGACGTTCTGCTCGGAGGCCAGGCTGTAGTTGCCGCTGCTGTCCGCGTAGCCGCCGCCGTTGCTCAGCTCCCAGATCATCGCCTCGGCGTGCGCCTCCTCCGGGCCCAGGGGCAGCGCGTACGGGTAGGCCACGCCCTTCGCCTTGAGCGCCTGGGCGTCGGACTTGAGGTCGGGCCAGGTCTTGGGCGCGTCCTTGATGCCGGCCTTGTCGAACAGCGCCTTGTTGTAGAAGAGCAGACGGCTGCTCGCCACCCAGGGCAGACCGTAGAGGGTGTTGCCGACGGAACCGGCCTCCGCGAGCGGCGCGAGGAAGTTCGCCTCGGCGCTGATGGAGAGCAGTTCCTCCGCGGAATAGAGCTTGCCCTGCGCCGCGAAGTCGGAGTAGGAGCCCATGAGGGCGATGTCCGGCGCCTTGCCGGCCTTGACCATGCGGGAGACCTCGCGGTCGATGTCGGCCCACGGCAGGAGCTTGACCTCGACCTTGATGCCGGGGTTGGCGGCGGTGAAATCACGGGTCACCTTGTCCCAGAAAGCCTTTGAGCTGGTGGCCGGGCTGTCGCCGTATTCGGCGGCCACGAGGTGCAGCGTGCCCTCGCCACCGGAGCCGTCGCCGGAGCCACCACAACCGGCCAGAGGTATCAGTAGTCCGAGCACGGCCGTGGTGGCGGACGTGCCGAAGATTCTTCGTCGCACGGGTGGATTCCCCTGATTTTCTTTGGATCCCGTTATTACTTATGAGTTACTCCGGGCGGGGGTGTCCCTCCGTGGCCCGTTGGCCGGAATTCTCTCCTGGCGACGGGCGCTTGGTTCCATTGGGGCCGCAGTTGTGGGTCATGCTCCAAGACGGGCAATTCCCCTTTGTGTTTTCCGATATGAGATCGAGAATTCGGACGCGCGTAGACATGCCGAAACGCCCGTTTCCGGCCGGGAAACGGGTTCTTCGGGGTGGCGCGTCTTGAAACCGGCCCGTCAGTCGGAGAATTCGCCCGCGTAGGGGTCGGGCTCGCCCGTCTCGGGGTTACGGCCCTCCTGCCAGCGGCGCTGGGCCTTGCGCCAGTGCACGAAGCTGAGGTGGCCGCCGTCCCAGAAGGTGATGCTGACGGGGCTCACGTCGAACTCGTCGGAGCAGAGCCGGTAGAGGAATTCGGCCATGCCGTACGGGTACACGGCGAAGGAGTCGGCCGTGTGCCGGCCGCACACCAGGACGGGCCAGCGGTCCGGGTCGGGGTCGGAGGTGAGCCAGCACAGGATGTCGGAGCCGCCGGTGACCCCCCAGGCGATGATGGCCTCCGGGTCCACGTCGAAGGCGGAGCGGCCGCCCTCCGCCTCCCAGACCTGGCGGGCGTTGTCCGTCTCCTCCGTCATCTCGGCGGGGTCCCACTGGAGGCCGGGCTTGGGGAGCGGGAGCAGGATGCTGGCCTCGCCGTTGATGGAGCCGGCGCCGAAGCGGCCCATGAAGGCGATGAAGTCGGCCGGGAAGCGGGTCCCCCAGGCGGCCTCCGCCGCCTGCCAGTCGATGTCCTCGTCGGCGCCGTGCGTCGCCGGCATGATCTGCTCCAGCGCCTTGATGTGCGCGTTCTCCGTCATGCCGCTCCCCTGACACCCCAGCTCAACCGCCCCAACCTACCGCCGGGGAGGGGAGCCACCTAGCCGGGCGTGAGACGCCCCGGTACGTCCACGTTCACGGTGACCCCGGGGTGCAGGCCCCACGCGGCCATGGCTCCGGCCTCGGCCTCCAGGACGTGCCGGGAGCGGGCGCGGGGGCGGCCGAGGCGGTTGGGCGGCATGGTGACCACGTCCAGGACGCGGAGGTTCCGGTCGAGGTAGGCGACATCGATCGCGAACCGCATCCGGAAGGTGTGCACGCTCGCCGCCGGGGTGAGCAGCATGGCGCCGTCGATCCCGGCCCGGCCGAGGAGACCGCGCGTCCGCGCCCGGTAGGAGGCGGCCACCTCCAGCGCCATGCGCTGCGCGCCGACCAGGAGCGTGCCTTCGCCGTCCCGCCACTTCGCCATGCGCGCCACCTTAGAGCGCGGCGCGGCGCCGCTGCCGTGGTTCCGCCCCGGACCCCGCGCCTCAAACGCCGGCGGGGCTGGATTTGGCGCGGCTGGATTGCCCGCAGGGCAATTTCAGCCCCTCCGGCGTTTGAGGAGCGGGGTCTGGGGCGGAGCCCCAGGTCTTTGGCCGCGCCGGCGGTACCTTCGGCGGGTGGGTGTCGTCCTGATCGTTCTTGCCGCCGGGTACGGGGCCGTGGCGGGGTGGTTGATCCCGCGCGCGCGGTACCGCCTCTCCGTTCAGCCGGAGGAGCCCTGGCGCGAGTACTGCCCCGCAGGGCACCGGCTCGCCGGGTGGCTGGGCCCCGCCCGCTGCCGGGAGGCTCCGCACCGGTACGGAGGTTCGGCCGCGGCCCTCACCGGCACCGTGTGCGCCGCCCTCGCCGCCGCCGTCGGGGGGCGGCCCGAGGGGGTGGTGTTCGTCGGGCTCGCGCCCGTCCTCGTGCTGCTCGCGCTCGTCGACCGCGCCGTGCACCGGCTGCCCGACCCGCTCACCCTCCCCCTCGCCGCCGCGGCCGCCGCCGCCCTCGGCGTCGCCGCCCTCGCGCCCGGGGCCGCCGGGTCCTGGCGGCTGGCCCTGCTCGGCGGGGGAGCGCTCGGAGCCTCGTACCTGCTCCTGCACCTCCTCAACCCCGCCGGGCTCGGGCTCGGCGACGTCAAGCTGGCGCTCTCCCTGGGGGTCGCTCTTGGGTGGTACGGGTGGGGGGTATGGGCGCTCGGCGCCTTCCTCGGCTTCCTCTACGGCTCGCTCTACGGGCTTTCCCTTGTGGTGCGCGGGTCCGCGGCCCGGAAGGACGCCTTCGCCTTCGGCCCCTTCATGGCCGCCGGCGCACTCACCGGAGTGCTCCTGGGCGGCTTCGGAGCGTAATCGTGGCGCGCCGGTGCACGCAGCACGCTTTACGAAGGGTTATGGTGGAACCCCCCCCTCGGGCCGGTCCGTATCCCCCCCACGGACCGGCCCGTTTTTCGTTTCCACCACCCCGCCCGCGTTCCCGCAGGTCAGCCCTGCCGGCTCCGCTGGGCCCAGATGTTGGTGCCGGGGGTGGACACCGCGAAGGAGTCGATCTCCTTCAGCTCCTCCTCCGACAGCGGGGCCCCGGCCAGCGCGGCCACGTTCTCCTCCAGCTGCCGCACGCTCGACGCGCCGATCAGCGCGGAGGTCATCCGGTCGTCCCGCAGCACCCAGGTCAGCGCGAGCTGGGCCAGCGACTGGCCGCGCCGGGCCGCGATCTCGTTCAGGCCGGAGAGGCGGCGGACCACGTCCTCCGAGAGGAGCGCGGGGTTCAGGGACTTGCCCGCGGCGGCCCGGGAGTCCTCCGGGATGCCCTGGAGGTACTTGCCGGTCAGCAGCCCCTGCGCGAGCGGCGCGAAGGAGATGCAGCCCATGCCGGACTCCTCCAGGGTGTCCAGCAGGCCGTCCTCCTCCGTCCAGCGGTTGATCATCGAGTACGAGGGCTGGTGGATCAGGGGGCGCACGCCCATCCCGCGCAGCAGCCGCACCGCCTCCGCCGTCTGCTCCGCCGTGTAGGAGGAGACGCCGACGTAGAGCGCCTTGCCCTGCTGGACCGCGGACGCGAGGGCGCCCATGGTCTCCTCCAGCGGGGTCTCCGGGTCGAAGCGGTGCGAGTAGAAGATGTCGACGTAGTCCACGCCCATCCGCTTCAGCGAGGCGTCGAGCGAGCTCATGAGGTACTTGCGGCTGCCCCACTCGCCGTAGGGGCCGGGGTGCATCAGGTAGCCGGCCTTGGAGGAGATGATCAGCTCGTCGCGGTAGGCCGCGAAGTCCTGCGAAAGGATCTTGCCGAAGTTGAGCTCGGCCGAGCCGGGCGGCGGACCGTAGTTGTTCGCCAGGTCGAAGTGGGTGATGCCCAGGTCGAAGGCCCGGCGCAGGATCGCCCGCTGGGACCCCAGGGACCTGTCGTCACCGAAGTTGTGCCAGAGGCCGAGGGAGATGGCCGGGAGCTTGAGGCCGCTGTGGCCGGTGCGCCGGTACTCCATGGAGTCGTATCGCGAGGGCTCTGCCCGATAGGGATTGGTATCAGTCACGATGTCCTCCCTATCACGGAGTTGTGACAGACCGAGTTGGGTACCCGATCCCGCCGCGCAGTAATGTGGCGGCCTCGGGGGAGGACCGCATTTCGCACGGGGGCAATGCACGGAGGGGCTGGAAGATCGTGAAGCTGCGCGACCTGGTGTACAGGCTCTACGCACGCCGGGTGGAAGGCCGCCTCGACCATGACGCGTCGCCCAAGCACATCGGCGTCATCCTGGACGGGAACAGGCGCTGGGCGAAGGCGTCCGGAGGCACGACGGAGCAGGGCCACCAGGCAGGGGCCGACAAGATCTCCGAGATGCTCGGCTGGTGCACCGAGACGGACGTCGAGGTCGTCACCCTGTGGATGCTCTCCACCGACAACCTGGACCGGCCCGAGGTCGAGCTCCGCCCGCTGCTCAACATCATCGAGAACACCGTCCGGGGCCTGGCCGCGGACGGCCGCTGGCGCGTCCACCACGTCGGCAACCTCGACATCCTCCCCGCCCGGACCCAGACCGTGCTGAAGGAGGCCGAGCAGGCCACGCACGACGTCGACGGGATACTCGTCAACGTCGCCGTCGGCTACGGAGGCCGCCAGGAGATCGCCGACGCGGTCCGCTCGCTGCTGCTGGAGCATGCGCAGAAGGGCACCTCCTTCGAGGAGCTCGCCGAGATCCTCGACATCGACCACATCGCGGAGCACCTCTACACCCGCGGCCAGCCCGACCCGGACCTCGTGATCCGCACCAGCGGCGAGCAGCGGCTGTCCGGATTCATGCTGTGGCAGAGCGCCCACTCCGAGTACTACTTCTGCGAGGTCTTCTGGCCGGCCTTCCGCAAGGTCGACTTCCTGCGGGCGCTGCGCGACTACGCCGCCCGCCACCGGCGGTACGGCACCTGAGTGGTCTCCGGGGGCGTCTGATGCCCCCTCGGACCCGGCCCGCCCCTCCCCTCGAAGCCTTCACCAGGGATTCACCGAGCGTCCGTCATATGCCAAGGCATGGCCTGGCCTGATCGGGGAATATCCCTTTCAGGTCGATGCCCGATCCACGGGTGTCGAGTCTCAGCGGACGGCATGGGGTCGTCCGCCCGGGAGGCCCTTTGCACCAGGACGCACGTGCGGTTCGCACGGACGAAGTGGGAGGGCCGGAAATCGGCCCTGGCATGGGTGCCGATGACCGGTCCGGTCTTCATGGCCCGACCTCTTCCGAGGGGGTACGTCCTTCCGTGGTGACCAGCACAAAGCGCCGCCTGCCCGACAGGCGGACCTACGTCCTCGACACCAGCGTCCTGCTGGCAGACCCCAACGCGATCCGCCGCTTCGACGAGCACGAGGTCGTGCTCCCGATCGTCGTGATCACCGAGCTGGAGGCCAAGAGGCACCATCCCGAACTCGGCTACTTCGCGCGCCAGGCCCTGCGCCTGCTCGACGACTTCCGGGTCCGGTACGGACGCCTCGACGCCCCCATCCCGCTGGGCGATCTGGGCGGCACCCTGCGCGTCGAGCTCAACCACTCCGACCCGGGCGTGCTGCCCGCCGGCTTCAGGCTGGGGGACAACGACTCGCGCATCCTCGCGGTCGCCCGCAATCTGCAGGCCGAGGGCTACGACGTCACGGTGGTCTCGAAGGATCTCCCGCTGCGCATCAAGGCCTCCTCCGTGGGGCTGCTCGCCGAGGAGTACCGCGCGGAGCTCGCCATCACCGATGCCGGCTGGACCGGCATGGGCGAGCTCGGACTCTCCGGGGAGCAGGTGGACCTCCTCTACTCGGAGGAGCGGCTCTACGTGCCGGAGGCCGCCGAACTGCCCGTGCACACCGGCTTGGTCCTCCAGTCCGAGCGCGGCAAGGCGCTGGGCCGGGTCACGGCGGACGGCAACGTGAAGCTCGTACGGGGCGACCGCGAGGCCTTCGGGCTGCACGGCCGCAGCGCCGAACAGCGGATCGCGCTGGACCTCCTCCTCGACCCCGAGATCGGGATCATCTCGATGGGCGGCCGGGCCGGTACCGGAAAGTCGGCCCTGGCGCTGTGCGCGGGGCTGGAGGCGGTCCTGGAGCGGAGGCAGCATCAGAAGGTGATGGTCTTCCGGCCGCTGTACGCGGTGGGCGGCCAGGACCTCGGCTACCTGCCCGGGGACGCCTCCGAGAAGATGAGCCCCTGGGCGCAGGCGGTCTTCGACACCCTCTCGGCGGTGGCCGGGCGCGAGGTCATCGAGGAGGTGCTGAACCGCGGGATGCTGGAGGTCCTGCCGCTGACGCACATCCGCGGGCGCTCGCTGCACGACGCCTTCGTGATCGTGGACGAGGCGCAGTCGCTGGAACGGAACGTCCTGCTGACCGTTCTGTCCCGGATTGGCGCCAATTCGCGGGTCGTTCTGACCCACGATGTCGCCCAGCGGGACAACCTGCGGGTCGGCCGCTACGACGGAGTCGTCGCCGTGGTCGAGAAGTTGAAGGGACACCCCCTCTTCGCCCACGTCACGCTGACCCGGTCCGAGCGCTCCCCGATCGCCGCACTGGTCACCGAGATGCTCGAATCCCTGTAATGACACAGGGGGCAAAACGCCCATAGCGGGATGGTGAGTTGGCGCCGCCCGGCAAAGGCCCGAGAGCCTAGCCGGGCGGCGTCGTGCTGCACAGGCCTTTGGCGAAATCGACGGCGACATGCCAGGTGTGACCTTTCCCACGCAACGGAGAATTGCCTTGCGGCGTCGCGTTCCGGCAGAGTCTGGTTTCCGTCAGGCCCCGCATACGGAACACGTGTATCTCCCGTGAGGTACAGCAGCACCACAACTCCACAGTCGATTGCCGTATGCCGCCCGGAGTTTCACGCGGCAGCCCCCGCAAGGGAGTTGCCCACGGGCCCGCGCCTCCAGTGACCGCAGAAGCACGGAGGCCAGTGTCGAGGGGCACTTTTGCGCCCGCGCGGTCACTGCGGACGCTGCTGGAAGGACATCATGTGAGCCGGATCTCGGTCCGGGGGTTCGCGGTGGCTTCGGCCACGGCGGTCACCACCGTCGGCGCAGTCGTGGGCGTTGCCACCGGCGACCCCTCCTCGAACGACCTCGAGACGGCCGCGTCCGGCGCGACTCTCCTCACTGACATCCCGCTGGGCGACCAGGCGCAGGTCCAGAGCGCGTCCCTGACGCAGCAGGCCGACGCCATCGTCCACGCCGCCGACGCCGACGCCAAGCGCTCGGCGGAGGAGTCCGCCCGCCTCCAGGCCGCCGAGGACGCCAAGGCGAAGAAGGCGGAAGCGGAGAAGGCGAAGGCGGAAGCCGACGCCAAGGAGAAGAAGGAACGCGAGGAGAAGGAGCAGGCCGCCAGCCGCTCCGCGACCCGCGACGCCGGCGACTTCGAGGTCCAGGGCTCCTACACGGTCGCCCAGGTCAAGGCCATCGCCCAGCAGATGGTCCCGGCCGGCCAGTTCCAGTGCTTCTCCAACATCATCAACCAGGAATCCACCTGGAACTACAAGGCCGTCAACTCCTCCTCGGGTGCCTACGGTCTCGTCCAGGCGCTCCCGGGCTCGAAGATGGCCTCGGCCGGTGCCGACTGGCGCACCAACCCCGCCACGCAGATCAAGTGGGGCCTGAACTACATGAACGAGCGCTACGGCAGCCCGTGCAGCGCCTGGAGCTTCCACCAGGCCAACGGCTGGTACTAGCCGCACCCGGCCGCGCCGCGAACCTCGCCGCGGCCCGCTCAACCCCCGAGAGCCCCGCACCGTCCTACGGTGCGGGGCTCCTCGCGTGTACGGTCTTTCGAGGTGTGACCACGGGGCGGGGGGAAGGGAACGACATGGCGAAGAGGGCAGGCTGGCTCGGCCGGCTCGGGAGCAGGCTGAACCGGATGGAGGCGCGGCTCGACGAGCGGCGCGCCGAGGTCGAGGCCGAGGCGAGGGGCGACCTGCCCCGCGGACTCCCGCATTCCGCCGAGTCCGCGCCGGGCGCGGTCCCGGGCGCTGTCCCCGGTCCGGGCGCGGCGGGGGCCGCGGCGCCGCCGGCCGGCGTCCCGCTCGTCCCCGAGCGGCCGGACCCGGTCAGCGTGGTCCCCTGGGGCATGCGCGTCGCCGCCGAGGTCAGCTGGCGGCTGCTGCTCCTCGCCGGGATGCTCTGGGTGCTGATGAAGGTGATCAGCGAAGTCCGCCTGGTCGTCCTCGCCTTCGCCGCCGCGCTGCTCGTGACCGCGCTGCTCCAGCCCTTCGTGGTCCGGCTGAGGCGGCTGGGCCTGCCGCGCGGGCTCGCCACCGCCGTCACGGCGGTCCTCGGCTTCGTCATCATCGGACTCGTCGGCTGGTTCGTGGTCTGGCAGGTCATGGAGAACCTCGACGACCTCTCCGACCGTGTCCGCGACGGCATCAACGAGCTCAAACTCTGGGCACTGGACAGTCCGTTCCACGTGACCGAGAAGCAGATCAACGACATCGCGAAGAACCTCAGCGAGACCATCGGCACCAACACCGAGCAGATCACCTCCGCCGGCCTCCAGGGCGTGACCGTCCTCGTCGAGGTGCTGACGGGCATCCTGCTCGCGATGTTCTCGACGCTCTTCCTGCTCTACGACGGCAAGCGCATCTGGACGTGGACGCTCGGCCTCGTCCCGGCCGCCGCCCGCCCCGGTGTGGCGGGGGCCGGGCCGCGCGCCTGGCGCACGCTGACCGCGTACGTACGGGGCACCGTGCTGGTCGCGCTCATCGACGCCATCTTCATCGGCCTCGGCATCTACTTCCTCGACGTGCCGATGGCCGTGCCGCTCGCCGTCTTCATCTTCCTGTTCGCCTTCATCCCGCTCGTCGGCGCCGTGGTCTCCGGGGCCCTCGCGGTGGTCGTCGCGCTCGTGACCCAGGGCGTGTTCAGCGCCCTGATGGTGCTGCTCGTGGTGCTGGCGGTGCAGCAGATCGAGGGGCACGTGCTCCAGCCCTTCATCCTGGGCCGGGCGGTACGGGTGCACCCGCTGGCGGTGGTCCTCTCGGTGGCCGCGGGCGGCATGATCGCGGGCATCGGCGGAGCCGTGGTCGCCGTGCCGCTGGTCGCCGTCACGAACACGGTGGTGGCCTACCTGAGGGCGTACTCGCGCGAGCAACTCCACCACGGGGCCGGATCGGTGGGACCCGCACCGCACGGGGCGACCGCGGTCGGCTCCGCCGCCGTGCGGGAGGCGGGCACCGGTGATCACTGAGCCGGAGCTGGACGGCGGGTGGGAGTCGGAGCGGCCGGCCGAGGTGGCCGAGCCGGGGGAAGGGCCCCCGGGGCGGTCACCGGCCCGGCGTCCCTGGCTGTGGGCGCTGGGCGGGGCCCTCGCGGCATCGGCGGTGTGGGCCGGAGCGCTGGCGCCGGCCGCGCAGGATCGATTCACCGCCGCGCCGAGGATCTCGTACCGGCACGTCGAGGAGCTGTGCAAGAGCACGCCGCTGAAGGCGCTCACCGCGGTGGCGGGGCCCCTGGAGGAGCGGCTGGCCCGGCACGAGGAAGGTCCCGCCCTGGACTGGGCGACCTGCGACTTCAGCGGGGAGTGGGACGGCAGCCGGCTCGCCTTCTACGGCCGGGTGGAGGTCGAGCTGCACAAGAAGACCGATCCCGGGCCGGAGTTCGGGGCCGGACTCGGCCTCGATCCGTTCATCGGCCCGGAGGTCGACGAGGTGCACGAGGTCCCCGGGATGGGGGACCGGGCGCTGCTCCACGGCTACATGTCGGCGTCCCGGCTCCAGGTGCTCGACGGCGGTGCGGTCCTCACGCTCACCGTGCAGTGGCACGGTGAGGACGGGCAGGCCAAGGCCGACGAGGACGCGGTCGCGGCGGCGGTGATCGAGGACATGCGGGCGCTGCTGGCCGCCCTGAAGAAATGACCTGAGCTCAGCCGGCCACGTCGGTAGGGCAGCCGCCCGCTTTCAGCAGCTCGCCGGCATCGAGGGTGACCTTGGCGCCGATGGAGTCGGGCAGGGTGACCTGCTGGCCTGGCGCGTAGAGGGTGTGGTTCGCGTACTCGCCGTCTACGGGGTCGGTCAGGACGTGCAGCCGGTTGTTCTTGCGGTCTACGACGACGTAGACGGGGATGGCCGCCTCCGCGTAAGCGCGGACCTTGGTCCGGAGGTCGTTGTTGAAGTTGCTGCTGGTGACTTCCAGGACCAGACGGAAACATGCGGGATCGTAGCAATTCTCGCTGATGTAGTGGTCCTCGATGTCCGCGTCGACCAGGACAAAGTCGGGGACGGCGTAGTCTTCCGGCCCGCCAGGAAGCCAGACTCCGACGCCCTGGGCGATCTCCGTATCGCTGCCGGACAGATCTGCCTCGTAGAACGGGCGCATCAGTTTCGTGAGGATGCGTGCGTGACGGAAGTCGGGGGGTGGGGCCACGCTGATTACTCCTCCGATGATCTCGACGCGATAACCGGGGAACAGCTCCGTGATCCGCTTGGCCGTTCTGAGCAGGTCCCCGGATGGTTCGTCGGCAAAGGGGTGCTCGACTGCTGCGGCAGACATGGCGCCTCCTGGTTGCTGGTGTCGAGACCATCATCGTAGGGCGATCCCGGCCCTCCCGTCCGGTGCGACGACGTCCAGCCGAACGAGTGAAGGGGCCCCCGCGACAGGAGTCGCGGGGGCCCCTTCAGGGGCGTACGAGGGGTTACTCCGCCGCGAGGGCGGCTTCGGCGTCGAGGGTGACCGCGACGGCCTGGATCACCGAGGCGATCTTGAAGGCCTCCTGGACCGTCTCGCGGTCCACGCCGGCCTTGCGCAGGACCTGCTCGTGCGAGTCCAGGCACTGGCCGCAGCCGTTGATCGCGGAGACCGCGAGCGACCACAGCTCGAAGTCGATCTTCTCCACGCCCGGGTTGCCGATGACGTTCATCCGCAGGCCCGCGCGCAGGCTCGCGTACTCAGGGTCGGAGAGCAGGTGGCGGGTGCGGTAGAAGACGTTGTTCATCCCCATGACGGCCGCGGCGGACTTGGCCGCGGTGTACGCCTCCGGGGACAGCCCCGCCTTCGCCTCCGGCTCCAGCTCACGCAGGACGCGCGGGGAACGGGCGGCGATCGCGCAGGACAGGACGGTGCCCCACAGCTGCTGCCGGGTGAGGGTGTCCTGGTTGCCGATGACCGAACCGAGGTTCAGCTTCAGGTCCTTGGCGAAGTCCGGTATGGCGGACTTGAGGGAGTCGAGGGACATCCGTCACTCACCGGCCAGCAGGGCGCCGGCGTCGAGGGTGCTCTCGCCCTTGTTCCAGTTGCAGGGGCACAGCTCGTCGGTCTGCAGGGCGTCGAGGACCCGCAGGACCTCCTTCGGGTTACGGCCCACGGAACCGGCGGTCACCATCGAGAACTGGATCTCGTTGTTCGGGTCCACGATGAAGACGGCGCGCTGGGCGAAGCCGTCGGCGCCCTGGATGCCGCAGTCGCGCATGAGCTCGTGCTTGGAGTCGGCCAGCATCGGGAAGGGCAGGTCACGCAGGTCGGCGTGGTCCTTGCGCCAGGCGTGGTGGACGTACTCGGAGTCGCCGGAGACACCGAGGATCTGCGCGTCGCGGTCGGCGAACTCCTCGTTCAGCTTGCCGAAGGCGGCGATCTCGGTCGGGCAGACGAAGGTGAAGTCGGCCGGCCAGAAGAACACCACGCGCCACTTGCCCTCGTAGGTCTTGTGGTCGATCTGCGCGAACTCGCTGCCCGCTTCGAGCGAGACGCAGGCGGTCAGGTCGTAGGTGGGGAACGTGTCGCCGACAGTGAGCACAAGCTCTCCTTGCGGAAAGGGAAAGTGACCCTTTTGGGGGCTTTCCGAGGGGGTTGGACGGATCTCACATGCTGACACACCTGCATTGATTACAGAAATAGCTACTCTTGTGGCAGGTGATCGGAGGTACCTATCAGTGGCTGTCGGTAACAGGGGAGCGAAGCAACCCACGCTGGCCCAGCTGCGTGCCTTCGCGGCGGTGGCCGAGCACCTGCACTTCCGGGACGCCGCGGCGGCCATCGGGATGAGCCAGCCCGCGCTCTCCGGGGCCGTCTCCGCGCTGGAGGAGGCCCTGGGGGTGCAGCTGCTGGAGCGCACCACCCGCAAGGTGCTGCTGTCCCCGGCGGGCGAGCGGATCGCGGCGCGGGCGCGGGTGGTGCTCGACGCCGTGGGCGGGCTGCTGGAGGAGGCCGAGGCCGTGCGGGCCCCGTTCACCGGGGCCCTGCGGCTCGGGGTGATCCCCACGGTGGCGCCGTACCTGCTGCCGACCGTGCTGGGGCTGTTCCACCGGCGCTACCCGCGGATGGACCTCCAGGTGCACGAGGAGCAGACCGCCTCCCTGCTGGAGGGGCTGGCCGGCGGGCGCCTGGACCTGCTGCTGCTCGCGGTGCCGCTGGGGGTGCCGGGGGTCACCGAACTGCCGCTCTTCGACGAGGACTTCGTCCTGCTCGCCCCGCGGGAGCATCCGCTGGCCGGGCGGCGGGACATCCCGCGCGACGAACTGCGGGGGCTGCAGCTGCTGTTGCTCGACGAGGGGCACTGCCTGCGGGACCAGGCGCTGGACATCTGCCGGGAGGCGGGGCGCACGGCGGGCGCCGATGTCACGACGACCGCGGCCGGGCTGTCCACGCTCGTACAGCTGGTCGCAGGGGGACTGGGGGTCACGCTGCTGCCGAGGAGCGCGCTGCGGCTGGAGACGGCGCGCAACGAGTACCTGGCGACGGGGTACTTCGCCGAGCCGGTGCCGTCGCGGCGGGTCGCCCTGGCCATGCGGACGGGGACGGCGCGGCAGGAGGAGTTCCGCGCCATCGCCGCCGCCCTCCGCGAGGCCGTCCGCCCCCTCCCGGTATGGCCCACGGACTGACCACCCGCCCGGGGGGGGGGGGGGGGGGGGGCGCCCCCCGCCGGGCCCCGCCGCGGGGGCCGGCCGCCCCCACCTGGTGGGGCCCACCTGCCGCCCCCCGGCGCGGGGGGGGGGGGGGGGGGGGGGCGGGGCCGCGGCCGGTTACTCCGTGCGGAGGCCGGTGGGGCGCATCAGGCGGAGGAGGGGTGGGAGGGTGAGCAGGGTCATCGCGGCGACCAGGGCCGCGCCGGCGCCGGTCATCGCGGCGACCGGGTACCAGTCGATCCGGATCGCGTGCCCGGCCATCTGCATCAGGACCGTGCCCAGCCCCACCCCCACCGCCGCCGCCAAGGCCAGCGCCAGCGCCACCGGCAGGGCCGTCTGCCACAGCACCGACAGGCTCAGCGTGGACCGCTTGGTGCCGAAGGCGACCAGCGCCGACAGCAGTCGCCTGCGCTCGCGCAACTGCTCCAGCTGGGATACCAGCAGGCTCGTGCCGATCAGGACCAGCACGGCGGTCGCACCGAAGTACAGCCCGGTGCGGATCGCCGAGAAGCCGGCGTTCTCCTTGGTGGCCTTCAGCGCGAGCGCCCGGCTGAACGGATCCGCCTCGAACGCCGCCGTACGGACCTCCTCCACCACGTCCGGCACGGAATCGTCGACCTGGACGAACACCTGGGTGTTCGCGGCGGTGCCCGCGCCCTCGGGGGCGAGTGAGGAAGTCACCAGCACACCGTCCCGCACCCGCCCGGTCGGGTCCTCGCGGCTCGCGACCGTACGGGCCGCCGCCGGGAAGGTCCATTCGTAGGCCTTCGCGTCCTTCGGGGCACCCAGGGCGGGGCTCACGGACAGCTTCTCGCCCGGCTTGGCGGTGGCTCCGTAGACCCCGGGTCCGTCGGAGGTGGTACCGGTGAGCACGAAGGCGTCGCCCTCGGCGCAGGAGTCGAGCACGGCGACCTCGCGCAGCGCCGTGCACGAGCCGATGGTGATCTGGACGCCCTGGCCCGAGTCCGCGGCCTGCCCGTGGAGCGAGGTCAGCGGCACGGTCGAGGTGACCCCCCGCACGGCGGCGACCTTCGCGGCGATGCCGTCGGCGCCCCGGCCCGCGCTGCCCGGGGGCAGGCTGATCGAGAGCGCGGCCCGGGCCGGGTCCTGGCCGGTGGCCTCCACGTATTCGCTCTCGACGGTGGCGAACAGCATCTGGAGGGCGATGGCCCCGGCGACGGCGACCGCGATGCCGTTGACCAGCCGGGTGGCGGAACCGCTGCTCAGCTGGAGGCGCCGGACGGCCAGCTGCCAGGACACCGGCCCGCCGGACATCCGGGCGACGAGCCGTTCCAGCAGCCACGGCAGCAGCGCGGTGATGCCCACCAGGAGGAGGGCGACACCGGCGCTGACCTGCCACTGGTTGAAGTCCCCGCCCCCGTTGCCGCGGCCCGTCAGCGGGACGAGCAGGCCCAGTCCGGCCAGTGGCAGCAGGAGCCGCCACCAGATGCGGCGCCGCCGCGGCGCGGAGGTGCGTACGACGCCCAGCGGCTCGACGACCACCCCGCGCATCGCGAACAGGGTCACGGCGACGGCCGCGGCGGGCACGACGAGCGCGACGAGCGCGGCCAGTCCCGGCGACGGATCGAGGTCGGCGGGGAAGACGCTGCGCTGCCGGAGGCTGAAACTGCCCGCGAGTTCACGGCCGAAGGCGAAGAAGCCGACGCCCAGGACCAGCCCGACCAGGGACCCGGCCAGGGCCTCGCCGGCGGCGATCCGGCGGACCGTCCGGGTGTCCGCGCCGACCAGCCGCAGGGCGGCCAGCCGAAGGTCGCGCCGCTCCCCGCCGAACCGGATGGCGGCGGCGATGAAGATGCCGACCGGCAGCAGCAGCGCGACGAAGGTGAGCACCACGAGGAGCATCAGCACGGGGTCGAGCCGCTCGCGCTCCGGGGCGTAGGAGAAGGCGGTGATCCGCCGGACGTGGTAGTCCTCGGGACCGGTCTTCGCCAGCCGGTCCGTGCCCGCGTAGAAGAGGAGCTCGCCGGGGCCCATCAGGCCGGCGTCGCCGATGACCTCGGAGACCGGCAGGTCGAGGCGCTCGCGCAGGCGCCGGCCGTCCGGGGAGTCCAACAGCTGCTGCAGAGCGGGGGAGACGGCGATCTCGCCCGGGGCGGGGATCTTCCGCAGGCCCGGTGGGACGGGCGCGTCGGGGCCCTCGGCCTGGAGGAAGGAGCCCTCGATGTCGGTGCCGTGGTAGGTCTGGTCGGCGCCCGAGATCAACAGGGTGTCGGGGCCCGGCTGTTCGGCCCGCGGGGAGGCGATCGTGGAGCGGGCGTCGCTGCGCTCGTAGCGGGCGGTGAGCGCGCTCGGCAGGGCGGCGGTGATCAGCAGCAGCGCGACGCCGAGGCCGACGCCCACTCCGGTGAGCAGGGTGCGGGTCCAGCCCTCGCGGCCGCCGCCGAAGGCGAAACGGGCGCCCATCGCGAGGTCGCGGGCCCAGGTCCTGAGCCCGCTCGGCTCGCCGGGCCGGCCCGGCCCGTACGGGTGGTTCATATGACCCGCTCCATGTCGCGGGAGCGGCCGTCGCGCACGACGATCTCGCGGTCGGAGTACGCGGCCACGCGCGCCTCGTGGGTGACGAGCACGAGGGCCGAACTGGCCGCGCGGGCGGTCTCGGTGAGCAGCTGCATCACCAGTTCCCCGTTGAGGGAGTCCAGGGCGCCGGTGGGCTCGTCGGCGAAGACCACCCGGGGGCGCGTGACGAGGGCGCGGGCGACGGCCACGCGCTGGCCCTGGCCGCCGGATATCTCGCCGGGGCGCTTGGCGCGCAGGTCCTCCACCTGGAGCCGCTCCATCCACTCCAGGGCGGTGGCTTCGGCCTCCCTGCGCCTGACTCCGGTCAGGCGCAGGGGAAGGGCCACGTTCTCCACGCAGGTCAACTCCGGTACGAGCTGCCCGAACTGGAAGACGAAGCCGAACTCGGTGCGGCGCAGGGCGCTGCGCTCCGCGTCACCCATGGCGGACAGCTCGCGGCCGGCGTAGAGGACGGAGCCGGAGTCGGGGGTGACGATCCCGGCGAGGCAGTGCAGCAGCGTGGACTTGCCCGAGCCGGAGGGGCCCATGACGGCGACGACCTCGCCGGGGTGGATGGAGAACTCGGCGCCGTCGAGGGCGCGGGTGCTCCCGTACGTCTTGTGGAGATCGGTGGCGGCGAGGAGGGAGCCGGCGGGGGCGGTCATCGCCGCACCTCCTCGGCGAGCCGGTCCAGCCGGGCGGCGGCGAGCTCCAGCCAGCGCAGGTCGGCCTCCAGGTGGAACAGGGCGTGGTCGCAGACGAGCTGATCGGCGAGGTCGCCCTTGCGCTTGCGCTGGGTCAGGATGCGCATGAGGCGCAGGTGTTCGGCGCGCTGGGTGTCGAGGAGGCCGGCGGCGCTGCGGTGGGTGAGCAGGGCGAGCACGATCTTGGTGTAGAGCGTCGACTGGAGGTACGGCTCGGGCTTCTCGGGCTGGGAGAGCCAGTGCTCGACGTCGGTGATGCCGGCGTCGGTGATGGCGTACCGCTTGCGGTCGGGGCCGCCGCCGCTCTCGATGCCGTCCACCTCGACGAGGCCGTTCTTCAGGAGCCGGGACATGGTGGAGTACACCTGCCCGTAGGCCAGGGGCCGGTCGTGTCCGAACTTCTCGTCGAAGGCGCGCTTGAGGTCGTATCCGTGGCGGGGGCCGGCCTCCAGGAGGCCGAGGAGGGTGTGACCTATGGACATGGGGCGACTATACACCGCATGTATACGCGCGGTGTATAGCCGGCGTGCGCGGCGGCCGGTCAGTCGGTGGACTTCGGGGGGCGGCCGCGGCGGGGGATGGGGGACGGGGAGGAGGGGAGGCGGCCGGTTTCCGAGAGGGCGCGGCGCAGCAGGAACTCGATCTGCGCGTTGGCGCTGCGCAGTTCCTCACCCGCCCAGCGGGCCAGCGCGTCGTAGACCTGGGGGTCGAGCCGCAGCAGCACCTGCTTGCGGGCCTGCGCCCCCGCCCGCGCGGGCCGCTGCGGGCGGGACGCCGGGCCGGCGGCGGGGGCCGTGCCCGGGGCGTCCGGCTCGCCTCCGGGGGCCGTTTCGCCCCCGGAGGCCGGGGGCTCGTTGCCGCCGGCGGTCACTGGTAGAGCGTGCCCGTGTTGAGCACCGGCTGCGCGGCGCGGTCCCCGCAGAGGACGACCATCAGGTTCGAGACCATGGCGGCCTTGCGTTCCGGGTCCAGGTCCACGATCTCCTCCTCCGCCAGGCGGGTCAGGGCCAGCTCGACCATGCCCACCGCGCCCTCCACGATCTGCTTGCGGGCCGCCACGACCGCGCCCGCCTGCTGGCGCTGGAGCATCGCGGAGGCGATCTCCGGAGCGTACGCGAGATGCGTGAAGCGGGACTCGATGATCTGGACGCCCGCCGCCTCCACCCGCGCGTGCAGTTCGACGGCCAGCTTCTCCGTGATCTCCTCGGCGTTCCCGCGCAGCGACAGGCCGCCCTCCTCGTGGGCGTCGTACGGGTACTCGATCGCGATGTGACGGACCGCCGCCTCCGTCTGCGTCTCCACGAACTCCGTGAAGTCCTCGACCTCGAACACCGCCCGCGCCGTGTCCTCGACCCGCCACACCACGACCGCCGCCAGCTCGATCGGGTTGCCGTAGGCGTCGTTGACCTTCAGGACGGCCGTCTCGTGGTTGCGTACGCGCGTGGAGATCTTCTCGCGGGAGGTCAGCGGGTTGACCCAACGCAGGCCGTCCGTACGGACGGTGCCCCGGTACCGCCCGAACAGCTGGACCACCCGCGCCTCGCCCGGCGCCACCGTGTTCAGGCCGCTCATCGCGATGACCGAGGCGAGTGTCAGCAGCACGCCCGCCGCGATCAGCGACGCCTTGGCGGCGGCGGCCGTCAGTACCGCGCCGGCCGAGATCAGACCCGCCCCCGCCGCGATGCCCACCAGTCCGAGCAGCAGCGCCAGGCCGCCGCCCACGCTGCGCGCGGTGAACTCGCGTACGCCACCCGGCGTGGCGAAGGTGTTCGTGTTCGTCATCGTTCCCCCGTTCCTCGTGGTCGCGACCGGTCGGGTCGCTTAGCAAAGTGATATCACTTTTTGAGTCCGCGCGATACGCCGGGGGTGTGCACGGCAACCCTTTGGCCTTCACGTGCGTCGGTTCCTGTGACGTGGGTGCTGATTCTCACGTCCGAATTGACCGGTATTGGCCAAGGTTGGCCAGCCTTTGTCACAACCTGCGGTGTTAGCTTTCTGAGCTGACATCGGGGGAAATCGAGCGGAGCGGGAGCGATGGGCCGAGCAGAAGCACGTATGGCGCAGCAGCAGCGCGGTGCGCGGCGTGCGCCGAGCGGACGCGCGAAGGGCACCAAGGGCAAGGCGGGCGCGGGCAAACGCACCGGCATACGTCGCTTCTTCACCTGGAAGAAGATCCTCGGCGCGTTCTTCGGGACGATCCTCCTCCTCATGGCCGCGGCGATCGTCCTGTACTTCTCGGTGAACGAACCCACCGACCCGAACAAGCAGGCCACGCTCCAGAGCAACACCTACCGGTACGCCGACGGCTCGCTCATGGCCCGCACCGGTGAGATGAACCGCGAGATCGTCCCGATCGACAAGATCCCGGCCGACGTCCGCACCGCGTTCATCGCCATCGAGAACAAGTCCTTCTACAAGGACCGCGGCATCGACCTCATGGGCACGGCCCGAGGCCTGTTCAACACGGTCACCGGCAAGGGCAAGGCCGGCGGTTCGACGATCACCCAGCAGTACGTCAAGAACTACTACCTGACGCAGGACCAGTCGGCCACGCGCAAGCTCAGGGAGCTCGTGATCTCCCTCAAGGTCGACCAGCGCATGGAGAAGGACGACATCCTCGCCGGGTACCTGAACACCAACTTCTACGGCCGCAACGCCTACGGCATCCAGGCGGCGGCCCAGGCCTACTACGGCGTCGACGCCGACAAGCTCACGCTGGAGCAGGGCGCCTACCTCGCCGCCGTCATCCAGGCCCCCAGCCAGTACGACTGGGCGACCGCCGGCCCGAACGGCAAGCGGCTGGTCATGATCCGCTTCAACGCCGTCCTCGACAACATGGTCGAGATGGGCGCGCTGGACGAGGCCAAGCGCAAGACCATGGCGTTCCAGGAGCCCATCAAGCCCAAGCCCCGCCCCGGCATGGACGGCCAGAAGGGCTACCTGATCCAGGCCGCCAACGACGAGATGAACCGGCAGGACATCACCGACGCGCAGATCGCGGCCGGCGGCTGGAACGTCACGCTCAACATCGACCCGAAGAAGCAGGCGGCGCTGGAGAAGGCGGTCGACGACGAGCTGGAGTCCAAGCTCCGCCGCGAGGACACCAAGGAGCGCCCCCAGGACCAGAGCGTCCAGGCCGGCGCCACCTCCGTGGACGCCAAGACCGGTGCGATCGTCGCGATGTACGGCGGCCAGGGCCTGGAGCAGAAGTCCGCGAGCAACGCCCTGCGCACCGACTACCAGCCCGGCTCGACCTTCAAGCCGATCGTGCTCGCCTCCGCCCTGGAGAACAACGCCACGACCCAGGGCGGCAAGCCGATCACCCCGAACACGCTCTACGACGGCACCAGCAAGCGCCAGGTCGTGGGCAGCAAGATCCCCTTCAACCCGCAGAACCAGGACGACAAGGACTACGGCAAGGAGATCACCGTCCAGGAGGCGACCAACTACTCGGTCAACTCCGTCTACGCGCAGATGATCGTGGACGCCAAGCCGCAGGCCGTGAAGAAGACGGCCCTCGCGCTCGGCATGAAGGACCGTGACGGCTGGCCCGAGGACAAGCCGGCCATGTCGCTGGGCACCATGAGCGCCAACACCGTGGAGATGGCCGCCGTCTACGCGTCCCTCGACAACCACGGCAAGAAGGTCACCCCGACCATCATCAAGAGCGCCGAGCACAAGGACCGCGAGTTCAAGCCCGAACCGGCCATCGGCGCCCAGGCCATCTCCCGCCAGACCGCCGACACCGTCACCAAGGTGCTCACCGGCGTCGTCAACGACGGTTCCGGCAACAAGGTCCAGAGCAGCGCCTACGAGGCCGCCGGTAAGACCGGTACCACCGAGTCCAACGTGGCGGGCTGGTTCACCGGCTACACCCCGGAACTGGTCACCGTCGTCGCGATGTTCGGCGAGGAGCCCGGTACCCACAAGCAGGTCACCCTGACCGGTACCGCCGGCGGCGGCCGCGCGGGTGGCTCCAGCTTCCCCGCCGCGATCTGGAAGGCCTACACCCTCGCCGCCCTCGACGGCGAGGACACCGGGAAGTTCGACCTGAAGGAGGCCGAGATGGGTGCCTCGCAGGCGCCCTCCCGCAGCGTCTCCACGTCGCCCTCCGCGAGCCAGTCCTCCAGCGCTCCGGCGACCAGCAGCGCTCCGGCGAGCACGCCGACGCCGACGCCGACGCCGACCCCGACGGCGACGAAGACCGGCGGCCCGAAGCCGCCGACTCCGACGGTGACCCCGACTCCGACGGCGACCAAGACCGGCGGTCCGAAGCCGCCGGACCCGCCGCTGTTCCCCGAGCAGTAGACGAGCAGCAGGACACACACGCCACCGCCCCGCAGCCTTCGGGCTCGCGGGGCGGTGGCGTACCTGCGTCGGACGGTGCGGCTCAGCGCCGCTCGTGGGGGCCGGGCAGCGGCAGCTCGAACCAGACCACCTTGCCGCTGCTCAGCCGGGTCGCGCCCCAGCGGCGCGCCATCCGGTTGACCAGGAACAGGCCGCGGCCGCCCTCGTCGGTGTCCCGGGCGCGGCGCTGGCGCGGCAGCTGCGGGGAGTCGTCGCCGACCTCGCAGCGCAGGACGTCCGTACGCAGCAGGCGCAGGGTCACCGGCCGTTCCGCGTACCGGACGGCATTGGTGACGACCTCGCTGACCAGCAGTTCCAGCGAATCGCTCAGCTCCTCCAGGCCCCAGCGGGTCAGGGCGCGGCGGGCGAAGCGGCGGGCCCGGCCCGGAGCGGTCTCCTCCGGGTCGAGGAACCAGTACGCGACGTCACTGGGCGCGATCCCGTCGAACCGGGCCGCGAGCAGGGCGATGTCGTCGTCCCGGTCGCCCGGGCCGAGCATGTCCAGGACGTCGTCGCACAGGGCCTCCAGCGGCGGCGGGTGGTCCAGGCCCGTCAGCTGGGCCGTGGTCGCAAGGCGCTCGCGGAGCTGCTCGATGCCGGTCCACACGTCGCGCAGCCGCGATTCCACCAGGCCGTCCGTGTAGAGCAGCAGGGTGGCCCCGGCTGGCGCGTCCAGCTCCACGGCCTCGAAGTCCACGCCGCCGACGCCGATGGGGGCGCCGGGCGGGACGCGGAGCACCTCGGCGCGGCCGCCCAGGTGCAGGAGCACCGGCGGCGGGTGGCCGGCGTTGGCGATGGTGATCCGGTGCGATACGGGGTCGTAGACGGCGTACAGGCAGGTGGCCATGCGGTCGGAGCCGAGGCGCTGCGCCTGCTCGTCCAGGTGGTGCAGCACCTCCGCCGGGGGCAGGTCCAGCTGGGCCAGCGTCTGCGCGGTGGTGCGGAGCTGGCCCATGATCGCGGCGGAGGTCATGGAGTGGCCCATGACGTCGCCGACGACGAGCGCGACCCGGCTGCCGGGCAGCGGTATGGCGTCGTACCAGTCGCCGCCGACCCGGGCCGTCTCGGCGGCGGGCAGGTAGCGCGAGGCGAGCCGTACCCCGGTGGGCTGGGGCAGGCTGTCGGGCAGCATGGTGCGCTGGAGCTCGTCGGCGATGTAGGCCTCGCGGCCGTACAGGACCGCCTTGTCGATGCCGAGCGCGGTGTGGGTGGCCAGCTGGGCGGCGACCAGGAGGTCGTTCTGCTCGAAGGCGGGCCGCTCGGGGCTGCGCAGGAACACGGCGGCGCCGATCACCCGGCGGCGGCCGCGCAGCGGCGCGAGGACGGCCCGGTTGCCGCGCGGCAGCGGATGCTCCGCGCCGAGCAGTTCGGGCAGTGCGGCCTTCGCGGCGGCGGAGGAACCGAAGACGGGCCGTACGCCGCGCAGCACCTCGGCGAGCGCGCCGCCCGGCCGGATCTCGCACAGCTCGGCCGCGGGCAGGTCACCCTGCGGGCCGACCAGCGGCAGCTGGCTGAAGTCGAGCTCGCCGGTGGCCCCCGCGGCCCCGGCGAGGTCCAGCCCCGCGCCGATGGTGCTGCTGCTGTCGGTGAGGTCGTCGATCGGCCGGAGCCGGTCGGTGCGCCGGAGCCTTAAAACGACCGGGCCGACGGGGCGCTCGTCCCCGACCGGGAGCGGGTCGCGCAGGTAGACGAGGATCGCGTCGGAGAAGGTGGGCACGGTGGCCCGGCACAGGCCGAGCACGATCTCGTCGAGGTCGATGCCGCGGGCGATCCGCCGGGTGGCGGCGCCGACGAACCGCAGCCGGTCGCCTTCGCGGCGGGCGGCGCTGACCTCTCCGCCCCCGGCCGGTATCACGCTCCCGCCACTCCCGGCGCGGTACGCGGCATCCTGGCCGGCGGTCCCGTCGGCCTCGGGGGCGGTGTCCGGCAGGGTGGGGTCGCCGGTCTGCCGGCCGTCCCGGGAGCGTGCGTTGCCCTGGCCGGGATCCGCCTGGGCCGGTACCTCGCCGGAGGCGCCCGTCGCCTTGCCGTGGGGCCGGGGGAGCCCGGCACCGGCACCGGCACCCGCACCGGCACCGGCGCCCGCCGCGTTCCGGGCGGCGACGCCGTCCCGTGCGCGGGCGCTGCCCTGGCCGTCGTCGAGCCCGGCGGCCTGGCCGCGGGGGCGGGGGAGACCGGCGCCCGGGCCCGCCGCAGCGCGGGCCGCACGGGGGTCGGAGGCCGCGGCGGCCGCGCCGCCGGGCTCCGCCGCGGGGCCGGTGCCGGAGCCCGCGGCATGCGTGCGTACGGCCTCGGCGGCGATGGGCGCCTTGCCGTGGCCGGCCTCGTCCGTACCTCCGCCGGAGGCGACGGGCTGCGGGCCCTCCTGAGAGGTGGGGTACTCCGTCACGCGTGCAATTCCGTCCGTTTGCGCTCGATGTGCGCTGCACTCAACTCGGTCAGTCGCGGTATACCCGCTCAGCGGCCCGGGCACCATCACCCGGGGTTTCCGCGTCCCCCTCGTTACCTCTCGCCCTGCGCTGCCTCCGGTCAAGTCCCGCGTGCGGCGCGACACTTGCGGAGGAACGGCCCGTAGAGACGGCCCCGCGCGCGCGACCTTGCGGAGGACGATCCTACGTTTGAACCCCGGGGGCGCATCAAGGGTCTCATGAGGTCATATGCGCCGGAGTGCGGTCCCAGTCCTTCGGCAGAACCGGAACCCCCCAGGCCGGATCGGGCCGCCAGTCCTCCCAGCCGTCGGAGAACGGCGCACCCCACGCCTTGATCACGTTCACCGCCGCCCGCCCGGCGGCCTGCACCTGCCGCGCCTGCTCCCGGTCCATCAGCCCGGACCGCTGGGCCTGCGCGAACTCGTCCTCGTCCCGCCACTTCCAGGTGCGGTCGGGATAGACGGAGATGTCGAGGAAGTGGTCCACCGAGTCGACCCCGCCCGACCAGCGCGACCTGGGCTCCTCCAGGTTCACGTACCAGCTCTTGAACCGCCAGCCGTGCTCCCAGAACAGCCACACCGACCACGGATCACCGGGCCGGGCCAGCTTGAGGACCCCCGCACCGAACCAGCGCGACCGTACGGTGGTGCGCGCCGCGGTGTAGCGGGTGGCGAGCGGCTCCTCGTGGACGGGGGTGCCGTCGGCGAGGACCGGCTTGACGCACTCGGTGCCGGGGGCCATCCAGACGGCCAGCAGCTCGTCGGTGTCCTGCACCACGGTCACCGGGCGGCAGATGTGGACCGCGCCCTTCGGCCCCGGGGCGTGGTCGCGGTAGCGCCAGAGGATCTGCTCCCCGGGCGCCCAGCGCTCGCCCTGCGCGCCGCTCTGTGCCGCGCGGCCCCCGGGCCGGAAGGTACCTGTCATGCGCAGATCTTAGGGCGGGGGCCCGTACGCCCGCTGCGGTGCAGGTCACCGAGGTGTCAAGGGACGGGAAACGACCGAATCCGGCCCCCGCCCGGGGGCGCGTGCCGGCCCCGTCAGGGGTGTGTCATGCGCAGGACGTCCAGGGCCTCGTCCAGCTGCTCCAGGGTGAGCGCGCCGCGCTCGACGTAGCCGGCCTCCAGCACGACCTCCCTGATCGTCTTCCGCTCGGCGAGGGACCTCTTGGCGACCTTGGCCGCCTCCTCGTAGCCGATGTACCGGTTGAGCGGGGTCACGACGGAGGGCGAGGACTCGGCGTACTCCCTGGCCCGGGCCGTGTTCGCGGTGATCCCGGCGATGGTGCGGTCGGCCAGCAGACGGCTCGCGTTGCCGAGGAGGCGGATGGATTCGAGGAGGTTCCTGGCCATCACCGGGAGCATCACATTGAGCTCGAAGTTCCCGGCCGCGCCCGCGACGGCGACCGTCGCGTCGTTCCCCATCACCTGGGCGGCGACCATCAGGACGGCCTCCGGGACGACCGGATTGACCTTCCCGGGCATGATCGAGGAGCCCGGCTGGAGATCCGGGAGATTGATTTCGGCCAATCCGGTGCGCGGGCCGGAGGCCATCCAGCGCAGGTCGTTGGAGATCTTGGTGAGCGAGACGGCGATCGTACGGAGCATGCCCGAGGTCTCCACCAGCGCGTCCCGCGCCCCCTGGGCCTCGAAGTGGTCGCGGGCCTCGGTCAGCGGCAGTCCGGTCGCGGCGGCCACCTCGGCGATGACGGCGGCGGAGAATCCGGGCGGGGTGTTGATCCCGGTGCCGACCGCCGTGCCGCCCAGCGGCAGCTCGGCCAGCCGCGGCAGCGCCGACTGGAGCCGCTCGATGCCGTAGTGGACCTGGGCCGCGTACCCGCCGAACTCCTGGCCCAGGGTCACCGGGGTGGCGTCCATCAGGTGCGTCCGCCCGGCCTTGACCACGTCGGCGAACTCGCCGGACTTGTGCGTCAGGGCCGTCGCGAGGTGCCGCAGGGCGGGGATCAGGTCGTGGGTGACGGCGGCGGTGGCGGCGATGTGGATCGAGGACGGGAAGACGTCGTTCGAGCTCTGCGAGGCGTTGACGTGGTCGTTGGGGTGCACCTCGCGGCCGAGGCGTTCGGTGGCCAGGGTGGCGATCACCTCGTTGGTGTTCATGTTGGACGAGGTTCCGGAGCCGGTCTGGAACACGTCCACCGGGAAGTGCTCGTCCCAGCGCCCGTCCGCGACCTCGGCGGCGGCGGACCGGATCGCCTCCGCGACGTCCTCGTCCACCACCCCCAGCTTGGCGTTCACGGCCGCGGCCGCGGCCTTGATCCGGGCGAGCGCCTCGATGTGGGCGCGCTCCAACCGCTGTCCGGAAATGGGGAAGTTCTCCACCGCGCGCTGGGTCTGGGCGCGCCACTTGGCGTGCGCGGGGACCCGTACGTCGCCCATGGAGTCGTGCTCGATCCGGAACCCGTCGGCCTGCTGATCTTCGGTCATCTTCGTGGCCTCCTCTGAAAGTTGAGCAATTGTCTTGTTCGAAGTGTTCCCAACTCCCCTACCGGCCAGTAAATACCGGGGGTAACACCGACATCAGGGGAGGCGTTCATGGCACGTGCCCGCACGAAACCCAGGCTCAGATCTACCTTCGCCGCCGTCGCGGCGATCGCGGCCGCCCTCGGGGGCGTCACCGCCATCACCCCCATGGCCCAGGCGGCGACCCCCGCGGCCGCCACCGCCGGGGCGGTGACCCCCCTCTCGCCCGAGCTGGAGGCGATCCGCGCCGCGGAGGCCACCAAGATCTACGGCGACTCCGCGATCCGTCCGCTCGGCGAGCGCAAGACCGGCCTGATCTCGCTGGGCGACAGCGAGATATCGGGCGAGGGCGTCGGCAACTACGACCCCGCGACCAACACCTCGTCCAACCAGTGCCACCGCTCGCCCGACTCGGCGATCCACCGCACCGGCATCCCGGCCGACCTCACCTTCAACGTCGCCTGCTCCGGCGGCTACACCGGCAACATCAGGATCGGCGGCAGCAAGCAGTACGCCGACGAGCTGGTGCAGAGCGACAACCTCGCCATCAAGGCCCGCAACACCCGGATCAAGATGGTGCTGCTGGTCGCCGGCGCCAACGACGACCTGCAGTTCGGGCCGGTCATGACCGACTGCGTGACCCGCTGGGTGCTCAGCCAGGGCACCTGCGAGCCCAAGTACGGGCCCGGCTGGCAGGCGCGCGTCGACGGCCTCAAGCCGAAGGTCGAGGCCACGGTCGCGGACCTCAAGACGGTCATGCGCGACGCCGGCTACGCCGACTCCGACTACAAGCTCGTGGTGATGGGCTACCCCAGCCCCATCGGCCCCGACTTCAACGACAACCCGAACTTCCCCGGCAAGCTGCCCGGCGGCTGCGCCGGCTACGACTCAGACGCCACCTGGGGCCGCAACTACGCGGTGCCCACCTTCGAGAAGGGCATGCGGGCCGCCGCCCTCGCCTCCGGCGCGGTCTACCTCGACAACTCCCGGCTCTTCCACGGCCACGAGGTCTGCATGGAGGACACCTGGGCCCGCGGCCTCTACCTGGACCTCGGCGACCACTTCCCGTGGGACGAGAACACCGCCCGCCAGTCCTTCCACCCCAACTACCGGGGCCACGGCGCGTTCGCGTCCTGCCTGACCCAGCTCTACAACTCGGGCCTGCGCGAGGCCTCCTGCGCCGACCCCGCGAGCACGGGCACCCCGGTCCTCCAGGCCGGAGCCTGGGACTCCCTCTACGCCCCCCTGAAGAACGAGGCGACGGCCAACTGCCTCGACGCGAAGGGCGGCTCCAGCGCCAACGAGACGGCCGTCCTGGGCTGGGACTGCCACGGCGGCCGCAACCAGGGCTGGTGGTACGACGCGGCCCGCAAGTCGGTCCACGTCGAGCTGACCCACGACCGCTGCCTCGACGCCCCCGGCGCCAACTACGGCGCGGGCACCGGCGTGATCATCTGGAACTGCCACGGCGGCGCGAACCAGCAGTTCGTCCGCGACGGCGCCACCATCCGCCCCGCGGCCGCGCCCGGCATGTGCCTGACGGTCGCCGCCGCCCACGACCCGGCCCGCCTCCAGCCCTGCAACGGCTCGCCGAACCAGCGCTTCGTCTGACCACCGCCCCCGCACCCCCCACACCCGGCCGGCGCACCCCGGCCGGGTGGCTCCAACTCCTGTGACAGGCTGGGCCGGTGATCATCACCGCCATAGCCGTGCTGACGGCCCTGCCCGCAGCCGCGTTCCTCCTCGTCAAAGCCGTCCACCTGGTGGCGACCCGCCAGCCCGGCATGAGCCGGACGGCCCCGGGGCAGTGGACCGAGGGCGCGGTGGCGTGCCTGAGCGTCGCGGCCATCGCCTTCGCCCTGGGCAGCTTCAGCGGATTCGACCCCCGCCCCACCCGGCCCTGCGTGGAGGCCCTCGCCGAGCAGCACGGCCCGCAGAGCCACCGGACCCCGGACGCCGACATCGCGATCGACCGCGGGTACTTCCCGGTGTCCACGCTGTGCACCTTTCCCGGCGGCGTCCGCGTGGAGGTCGTCCCGGGCTGGGTCAATCCCCTGCTCGTGGGGTCGCTGGCGGGTGTCGCCGCGTGCGCGGTGACGGCCGGCCGGGCCCGCCGGCGCCTGGCTGCGTAGCCCGGTCGAGCCCGCCCGGGCGTGGGCGCTCAGCGGGAGTCGAGCAGCTCCCGCACCTCCCGGGGGCGGTTGGTGATGATCGTGTCCACGCCGAGCCGCACGCACAGCTCCACGTCCTCGGCCTCGTCCACGGTCCACACCCGCACGGCCAGCCCCTTGGCCTTGAGCCGGCCCACCAGCCCCGGATCCTTCCGCACGAGCTCGATGCCCGGGCCCGCGTGGGTCGCGTACGGGGGCCGGACCGGGCGGATGCGGCGCTCGATCAGGAACACGGTCGGCAGTCCGGGGGCGAGCCGGTGCATCCGGGTCAGCGCGCTGCGCGAGAAGCTCATCACCTCGACGCGGCCGTCGGCCCCGTCCGCCAGCCCGTACGCGCGGAGCATCCGCGCGAGCTCCTCCTCCAGCCGGCCTCCCGCGCGCGTCGGGTGCTTGGTCTCGACGGCGAGCCCGACCGGCCGCGGCGCGGCCAGCGCCTCCTTGAGCAGGTCCTCGAACAGCAGCACCCGGGCTCCGCGGTGTTCCTCGCCCTTCCACCGCCCGAAGTCGAGCGCGGCGAGCTCCGCGTAGGTCATCTCGGAGACGATCCCGCGCCCGTCGGAGGTCCGCTCCACCCGCCGGTCGTGCACGCACACCAGCTTCCGGTCGGCGGTGAGCCGCACATCGCACTCGAGCGCGTCGGCCCCGTCGGCGATGGCCTGCCGATAGGCGGCGAGCGTGTGCTCGGGGTGCGCGTGGGAGGCCCCGCGGTGGGCCACTACGCGCACGGCGCGGGCGGTGGAAAGCATGGACTGCGGATTCATGCGTCAGACGTTAACCGGATGCGATGGACGGTTCCGTACGGCGGCTGCGCCGACGGTTGAACAGTCCGGGACATTGCACTGCGAACCCTGCGAGTCCTGCCGCTTCGAGGCATGGCAGCACATCGTCGACGGCAGGCTCCGCTGGGAGGAATCGCAGTACTGCCCGGTGTAGGGAATCCAGGCGTGCGGCGGTGGTTGGGGCCCGGCCCCGGAGTGTGCCCGGGAGCGGATCGTGGCCTGCGAGGGCACGGTCCGGCTCGCCATCGGCGGACCGGGCGGCGCCCCGCTCAAGGCCGTCCGCGAGGTCTACCGGCTCTCCCCGCCGCAGCTGCGCTCCGCCCGGGCGCACGGCATCGCGGTCACCCCCGGTCGAGGCGCAGCTGCTCAGCGCCGTGCCGGGGCCAACGGAGCGGGGGTGACGTCGTCCTCGGGGCCCCTTCCCCGAACGGGGGAGAGGGCCCGAGGACGACGCCGTACGACCTACAGGCCGTTCAACTTCGACTGGGACCCGATCGGCCGGAACTGGTTACCCAGACCGACGTCATTGCTCACGAAGAGACCGGAGGCGCCCCGCAGCGCGCCCTTCTCGGACGAGAGTCGGCCCATCAGGTTCTTGACCTGCTTGTCCCATGTGTCCGCGACCTTCTTCAGACCGGCGGCGGTGTCCCAGCCCTCGAAGCCCGCGACCGCCGTGTTCGTCGCCTCGTCCGCGTGCTCCATGGCCTTTTGGGTGTTCGGCTCCAGCTCGGTCTCGATCGTGTTCGCCGCCGTCCTCTTCTCAGCCGGAGTGGAAGCGAAGTTCCCCGATCCCCCAGGGGTTGACGGCGCTCCGGGACCATCGCTGCTGTTCAACCGCATGTCCACCTGCTGACCTGCCGAGCCGCCGCGCGCCTGGCTCCACTCGTGATCAAAGCCCACCGACACGTTCAGTCCTCCCCCTCAGTCATTCCAATCCACCGGCCTCAGACGTTCCGCAGTTCGCCTTCTTCGGGCAGGAGGTCCGCCATCAGCTCCCAGACCCGCTTCGGTTCCACTCGGACCAGCCGCATAGTGCTGTCGTGACCCACCTGGTCCGAGGCCACCGGCTCGGCGGGCAACTCCCGGTGCCAGTACCCCAGCGGTCCGCAGTCCCAGATCGCGAAGCCGCGTCCTTCCACCCCGTCCCGGCCTTCCTGGTGGCCCCGCCAGGCAGCGGTCATCCGCCAGCTCGAGCGCAGGTCGGCGATCAGGTCGGCAAGCAGCGCGACCTGTGCTTCACCGAGGCCCCCGTTCTCCGCGAGCGCCTTGTGGATGTACGCACGTTCGGAGCCCAGCGCCTCGGCGGAGGAGAGGCCCTCCAGCGCGTGGAGACCCGCCTCGACCGTTCCGAGCCGGGTCTCGATCACCGCGTCCGGCTGTGCTGCGCGAGCGGCCTCGCCCCCGGGACCCGACTGGCGCAGGTTGACCATGTCCGCCAGCGCCCACACCAGCATCTTCGGCTCGACTGAGGCGTACTCCGACTCGCTTGAGCCCGGCCAGGCCTGGTGGGAGATGACATGGTCCTGCCCGATGAGCAGCCCGTGGTGCAACTCTCCTTGCCGACCGGCCGCTTCCAGCGAGACGACCACGGTCGGGGCGATCAACGTGTCGAGCAGGGGCAGGAGTACATGGGCCAGTTGCCCGTTGCCGTCGATCAGCCCGCACGCCCGCAGTTCCTCGCGTGCGGCGAGGAGCTCGCCCGGGACGGGTTCCCCTGTGGCCACTTGGACGAGGACGAAGACGTGCTCGTCGCTCAGGCGGAACCGGGCTCGGGAAAGGTCATAGGAAGGCATACGTTCACTCGTTCCATCGGTTGGTCCGTCGGGTCGGTTTGTCTGCGATCACCCCATGGCGGAATCCGCAGCCACGTGGAAGATCCGGGAGAGGCCCGCGCGCACGGCACCCCGGCGGGTGAGCACGGACCGGTCGACCCCGGTGAACACCAGGGCGAGCGCGATATCAGCCCCGAGCGCACGGCCCGTCACGCTCACGTCGACCCGCTTCCACTTGCCGATGCCGGATTCCTTGACCTTGACGGTGACACCGCGGTCCTCGTTGTCCGCCTCGCGCATGAGGATGTACGCCCGGCGGTTGACCGCCCAGAGCCGGTAACGGTCGCCGGCGTACTTCATCTGCAGAGCGCGGCCCCGGTGCGTGGCCGCCCACCGGTTCCGCTTCAGGTACACCACCGCGTCCCCGACGCGCAGCGTCGCCCCGTTCAGGGTCGGTCGCTCAGTGACCATCACTTGGATGCCGCGGGACTGGAAGACGACCCTGGGGATCTGACCGCCGGTGGCCTCGGTGGCACGGACGTTGTCGTGCGGGTGGGGCAGCGAGGCCACGGTGATCTCGCCCCACTCCGGAGACTGCCCCTGCCAACCGGTCCGGCGAGGCTGACCCTTTTCGCCGCCCTGCCACGTGCTCAGCTCGAACGGGGTGCTCTGGCTGTGCATGTCTCTGCCCTCCTAGTCGAACGGGTTCAGCGCGCTGCCGAGCTTCTTGGCGCCGCTGGCGATGCCGTCGCCGACCTTCTCCAGGCCCTTGCCTATGGCTTCGTGGTTGTCCCAGATCAGTGCGGCGCCGTACGCGATACCGGTTCCCACGGCCAGCCCGGCAGTGACCGGGTTGGGAGCCACGGTCAGCGCAGTCATCGATGCACTGAACGCCGTACCCGTGAGGTCGGAGGCGAACTTCGCCGGATCCTTCTTGATCATGTCGGTGTCGTACGTGGCCAGGTTCGCCACGCCGTAGGCGGTGGCCGCGACGCCTCCGACCACGCCCAGCCCGCGCATCGCACCGGCCGCCTTCATCGCATTCGCCATACCGCCCTGCCTGGCGACCGTCACGAGATTGGCCTCGGAGGCTGCGGGTATGAAGAAGCGGCCGTTCTTCATCTGGCTACCCCACATGGCCGCCTCGTCGGAGCCAGTGAGCGCGGCCGCAACGTTGGGTGGCAGTTTGCTCAACAGTCCGCCCGGAGCCGCTCCCGCCAGCCGAGCGTTGACATTGCGCTCCATCAGAGTGCCCGGCGCGTTGAAGGCCTTCGGGAAGTTACCGGCCTTCACGTCCTTGAAGTAGCCGGTCAGCTTGATGGAGTTCATGCCGACGGCTGTGAGCGCGGTGGCGAAGGCGCCGGCCGTCACGGTGGACTTGCTGACGTTGGAGACCAGTTCTGCCAGCTTCGGGTTGCCCGTGAGGCGGGTCACGCCCTCCTTCTGGAGCCGCTCGATGTAGTCGTCGAGGGTCTCGTTGTCCCGCATCTTCAGCCAGGCGAGGTCGAAGCGCTCCTGCTTCTGCGCGTCGTCGGCCTTGGCAACGTCCCCTGCCTGCCCGTTGAAGCCGGTACCCAAGGTGCCGTCGCCCTTGCCGCCCGGGCCGTCCTTGACGACGGCCTCCAGGTCCTTGCGCAGGTCCTGGTCGGCCTCGTCGACGGCCTTGACACACTCCTTGATGTAGTCGCGCCAGGACTGTTCGGCCGTTCTGACGCTCGTCAGGTAATCCGGGTCGTGGTGCATGGCGTTCTTCTCGGCGGCGCTGAGCTTGCCGTAGTCGAAGGCCACTTCTCCCGACCCGGAGACGCTCATCCCTGCCTTGATCGCGTCGGCGCGCGCGTTCTCCAGCGTCTTCTTGAGCTCGGTGAGCTGCTGGTGCCCGTTGCGTAGCAGTGTGGCGGTCGCCTTCGCCTGGGTCTGCGCGGCCTGGTACTCGTACCGGGTCGCCTCGAAGTTCGTGAACGACGCCGTCGAACTGACGCCGACCCAGTTACCACTCGTGTGGATCTTCTGGACGCTGTCTCGATAGCGTTCCTCGACCTTGCGGATCTCCTCCGCCATCGACTGCCACTTGTCGGCTGCCGTCAGGAGGCGCCCGTAGTCGGTCGTCATCACTTCCTGGTACGTCAGCATGCCGTTCCCCCACCGCATATCGGTCAAGTCTTCCAGGGCAGCCTATACATTCGAATTCTGTTGGCCGTCAGGGGACTTGGGCGGGTTTCGGGGGATCGCGTGGGCGGGGTGTTCGGCGGCGTCTCGCGTACGCCGCCGAACACCCGACCGGTTTCGCGCTACAGGCCCGGGCCGCGGACCGGGATGTGGGTGAACGTCGGTTCCGGGGCCGGGTTCTGGAAGAAGTCGTTGCCCTTGTCGTCCACGACGATGAACGCCGGGAAGTCCTCGACCTCGATCTTCCAGACCGCCTCCATGCCGAGCTCCTCGTACTCCAGGACCTCGACCTTCTTGATGCAGTCCTGCGCCAGGCGGGCCGCCGGGCCGCCGATCGAGCCCAGGTAGAAGCCGCCGTGCGTGCCGCACGCGTCGGTGACCTGCTGCGAGCGGTTGCCCTTGGCCAGCATGACCTTGGAGCCGCCCGCCGCCTGGAACTGCTCCACGTAGGAGTCCATGCGGCCGGCCGTGGTCGGGCCGAAGGAGCCGGAGGCGTAGCCCTCGGGGGTCTTCGCGGGGCCGGCGTAGTAGACCGGGTGGTCCTTCAGGTACTGGGGCATCTCCGCGCCCGAGTCCAGCAGTTCCTTGATCTTGGCGTGCGCGATGTCGCGGGCCACGACCAGCGGGCCGGTCAGGGAGAGCCGCGTCTTCACCGGGTGCTGCGTGAGGGTCGCGAGGATGTCGTCCATCGGCTGGGTCAGGTCGATCTTGACCACGTCCGCCGACTCGTCCAGGTGCGCGTCCGTCGTGTCCGGCAGGAATCGCGCCGGGTCCGTCTCCAGCTGCTCCAGGAAGACGCCCTCGGCGGTGATCTTCGCGACCGCCTGGCGGTCCGCCGAGCAGGACACGGCGATCGCGACGGGCAGCGACGCGCCGTGGCGGGGGAGGCGGACGACGCGGACGTCGTGGCAGAAGTACTTGCCGCCGAACTGCGCGCCGATGCCGATCTTCTGGGTCAGCTCGAAGACCTGCTGCTCCAGGTCGAGGTCGCGGAAGCCGTGGCCCAGCGGGGAGCCCTCGGTGGGGAGCTCGTCCAGGTAGTGCGCCGAGGCGTACTTGGCGGTCTTCAGCGCGTGCTCGGCCGAGGTGCCGCCGACCACGATCGCCAGGTGGTAGGGCGGGCAGGCCGCCGTACCGAGCGAGCGGATCTTCTCCTCCAGGAACTTCATCATGGAGGCCTCGTTGAGGACCGCCTTCGTCTCCTGGTAGAGGAAGGACTTGTTCGCGGAGCCGCCGCCCTTCGCCATGAAGAGGAACTTGTACGCGCCGCCGTCGGTCGCGTAGAGCTCGATCTGCGCGGGCAGGTTCGAGCCGGTGTTCTTCTCCTCCCACATGGTGATCGGGGCCATCTGGGAGTAGCGCAGGTTCAGGCGGGTGTACGCGTCGTAGATGCCGCGGGAGAGGGCCGCCTCGTCGCCGCCCTCCGTCAGGACGTTCTGGCCGCGCTTGCCCATCACGATCGCCGTGCCCGTGTCCTGGCACATCGGCAGGACGCCGGCCGCCGCGATGTTCGCGTTCTTCAGGAGGTCGAGCGCGACGAACTTGTCGTTCGAGGAGGCCTCGGGGTCGTCGATGATGCGGCGCAGCTGCGCGAGGTGCGCGGGGCGCAGGAAGTGCTGGATGTCGTGGATGGCCTCTTCGGCCAGCTTGCGCAGCGCCTCCGGCTCGACCTTGAGGAACGTACGGCCGTCCGCCTCGAAGGTGGACACGCCCTCGGCGGTCACCAGCCGGTAGGGGGTGGAGTCCTCGCCCAGGGGCAGGAGGTCGGTGTACGCAAACTCTGGCATGACGGCAGTCATTCCTCACTCGGCAGACAGCACTGGCGACCAATTGGCAGCGCGGTCATCCAGCGTAGAACCTCTCGACGCGGCCGTGGTTGTGAGGTAAGGCTCACTCGGGGCGCGCTCCGCTCCACTCAGGAGTATCGCGATCTATCGTGTCTCGCTATGCTGGGTGCCGTGGACCTGGAAAAGCACCCCGCCGCCCCTGCCGCCCCCGCCCCGGCGCCCGCCGCCGAGCTGCGCGCCTCCGACGCGGACCGGGACCGGATCGCGCAGATCCTGGCCGACGCCCTCGCCGAGGGCCGGCTGACCTCCGAGGAGCACTCCGAGCGCCTGGACTCGCTGTACGCCCTCAAGACGGTGGGCGAGCTGGAAGTCCTCGTACGGGACCTGCCCGCGCCCGGCGGCGGCCACGGCGCGGCCGCGTACGCCTCGCCCGCCTACGCGCCCCCCGGCTCCGGCGGTCCCGTGGAGAACGTCGTCGCCGTGTGCAGCAGCTCCGCCCGCAAGGGCCGCTGGCGCCCCGGCGCGCACACCCGCGCGGTTTCGGTCATGGGCGACATCACCATCGACCTCACCGAGGCGGTCTTCGAGCAGCAGGTCACCGAGATCAGCGTGACGTGCGTCCTCGGGAACGTCGAGGTATTGGTCCCGGAGAACGTCACCCTGCGCGGCTACGGCAGCGGCGTCCTCGGCAACTTCGAGGTGCGCGGCGAGGGCCGGGGGGAGACCGACCCGCAGGCGCCGGTGGTCATCGTCCGCGGTTTCGCGCTGCTCGGCAACATCGAGGCCCGCCCCCGGTTCGGTGCCCGCCTGGTCGACCTGGCCCTGAAGCTGCGCAAGCGCCTGGACGGCTGACGATCGCGCCAATCGGCCCTGCTCCGGCGGTATTTGGCCGAAGTGCTTCTAGGATCCGGATCATGACCGTATCCAAGTGGGACCTGCTCGACCACGCGCACGAAGCCCTGCGCATCGCCGTCATCGGCGTCCCCGCCGATGCCTGGGACCGGCCGACGCCGTGCGAGCAGTGGAACGTCACCCAGGTGTTCCAGCACGCGGCCGGTGACCAGCTCGCCTACGCCGCCCGCCTCACGGGAGACCCGGGCCCCTCCGAGGACCCCTTCGCGCCCTCCGGGGCCCTGGTGGGACCGCCGGCGCAGCTGCTGGAGCCGGCGCTCGCCGCCGCGGCCGAGGCCTTCGCCGGGGTCGTGCCCGGGACCGCGGAGGTCTCCGTCCCGCTGCCCCCGTTCGCCGTGGCCGCCGAGACGGCCGTCGGCGCCGCCGCCCTCGACGCGGCGGTGCACGCCTGGGACCTCGCCGTCGCCACCGGGCAGCCGTCGCCGCTGACGGACGCCCTGGCCGCCGCGCTGCGCCCGGCCGCCGACGCCCTCGTCGAGCCCCTGCGCGGCTTCGCCTACGGCTCCCCGCTCGAGCCGGCGGCCGGCGCGGCGAGCGGTGACGCGGACGCCCTGCTGGCCTTCCTGGGCCGCGATCCCCGGTGGGCGCCGCCCGCGGCGTGACGGGGTGCGCGGGGGGCCGCGGGGGAGGGGCACGTTTCGGACGAACCCCTGCGGGCCGGTGGCACACAGTGCATAGGGGCGCGCACAGCGGGTAGGGACAGGTGCATCGTCTCTCGCTCGCGTATCCGTCGTCAGGAGTAGACCGTGCCGCACCCGCCGCATCAGTCCCTGCAGGTTGCCGCCATACAGACCCTTCAGGGGCGTCCGGCCGCCGTGCCGAAGCCGCGGGTGCCGGCGCGGGAAGAGGACGGCCCGTGGCACGCGGAGGCGGTCTGCCGCCGTGACGAGGCGGGGCTCTTCTTCGCCCCCTCCAAGGAGCCGACGGCGGCCCGGCTCTCCCGCGAGGAGGCCGCCAAGCGGGTCTGCGCACGCTGCCCGGTGATGGTCGCCTGCCGGGAGCACGCGCTGCTCCAGCCCGAGCCGTACGGGGTCTGGGGCGGCCTCACCGCCGCCGAACGGCGGGTGGTCCTGGCCCGCATGCGGCGCCGCTCCGCGGAACGCCCGGCGCCCGGCCCCATCGCCGCCGCGGGCTAGCCCCCGGGCTCCGCCGGTGGGGCTGGACTTTGCCCGCCCCGCCGCACAGGTGCGGCTCAAGAATCCGGGGCTCCGCCCCGTACCCCGCTCCTCAATCGCCGGAGGGGCTGGAGTTTGCCCGGCGAGCCTGCGCAGGTGCGGCTCAAAGACCGGGGCTCCGCCCCGTACCCCGCGCCTCAAACGCCGGCGAGGCTGGATTGTGCCCGGCGAGGCTGGATTGTGCCCGGCGAGGCTGGATTGTGCCCGGCGAGGTTGGAGTTTGCCCGGCGAGGTTGGAGTTTGCCCGGCGAGGCTGGATCTTGCCCGGCGCGGTTGGAGTTTGCCGGGCGAGGCTGAATGTGTGCCCGGCCGGGACTGGATGTGCCGGTCGGGGTCGGGGACGGGGTGGGGTGTCGGCCGGGACTAAAACGAGATGATTTCGGCGCACGCTCCCGCCCGACGAAGCAACCCCGGACAGGGC